>JAYUAL010000463.1:0-3089 GCA_043741355.1 Gemmatimonadales bacterium
AGCACGCCGGGCACCGGCTTGGTTGCCATCAGTGCCCTCCTCCATGCTTCCGGGGATAGGGAATGATTTCCTTGATCTCCTGGATTGCCACCACCGGGAAGGTTCGGGCAAAGAGGAGGAAGTACATGAAGAACCAGCCGAACGAGCCGATCAGGATGCCCCAGTCGGCCCAGGTGACCGCGGGCACCTGCCAGGCCGCGGGCAAGTAGTCGTTGCTCATGGAGCCGGCGATGATGACGAACCGCTCAAACCACATCCCCAGATTGATGAAGATCGAGACGATGAAGAGCGCGGTGAGGTTGGTCCGGATCTTCTTGAACCAGAGCAGCTGGCTCACGAAGGCGTTGCAGATGATCATCGACCAGCCGGCCCACCACATCGGCCCGAACGCCCGGCGCCAGAAAGTGGTCTGCTCGAAGACGTTCCCGCTGTACCAGGCCACGAAGTACTCCATGGCGTAGGCGTAGAACAGGATCGAGCCGGTGAGCAGGGTGAGTTTGGCCAGGTTATCGAAGTGGTAGTCCGTCATCATGTGCTCGAGCCTGAGCACCTTGCGGAGCGGGATCAGGAGGGTCAGCACCATCCCGATGCCGGAGTAGATCGCGCCGGCCACGAAGTAGGGGGCGAAGATGGTTCCGTGCCAGCCGGGGATGATCGACATGGCAAAGTCCCACGACACCACCGAGTGCACCGAGAGCACCAGCGGCGTGGCCAGCGCGGCCAGGTACAGATACCCCTTGCTGTAGTTCCGCCACTGGTTGTCGGCGCCGGTCCAGCCCAGCGAGAACATCTTGTAGATGGTGTGCCGCCACCCGGTCACCTTGTCGCGGATGGCCGAGACGTCCGGCACCAGGCCGACGATCAGGAACGTCGTGGAGACCGTGAAGTAGGTGGTGATCGCGAAGACGTCCCAGATCAGCGGCGACTTGAAGTTGGGCCAGAGGAACCGCGCGTTGGGATAGGGCAGCAGCCAGTAGAAAATCCACTGCCGTCCGATGTGGATGATCGGGAAGAGCGCGGCGGTCATGACCGCGAAAACCGTCATCGCCTCGGTGGAGCGGTATACCACCGTGCGCCAGGGGGACCGGAACAGGAACAGGATCGCCGAGATCAGCGTGCCGGCATGCCCGATGCCGATCCAGAACACGAATGTCGTGATGTAGACGCTCCACATCACCGGCGGCGTGTACCCCGCCAGCCCCAGCCCTTCCTTGAGCAGCATCACGAAGGTCAGCAGACCCACCAGGAACATCGCGATCGCCCCGAACAGCGCCATGTAGTAGCCGCGGCTCGGCGTGCCCAGAGTTCCCAGAACGTCCCGGGTGACCTCGGCGTGGGTCTGGGTCGGCCGGTGCGGCTCGTGCAGGATGGCCGTCATGCCAGCACCTTGGCGAGGTAGGTGATGCTGGACCGCACATTGGTCTCCTCCAGCACGTGATACCCTCGGTGGTTTTCCTTGGCCTTGACCACCTGGCTCTCCGGGTCGTTGACGTTGCCGAACACGATGGCGCCGGAAGGGCAGGCCTGCTGGCATGCCGTGACGACATCCCCGTCCTTGAGCGGCCGGTCGTCCAGTCGCGCCTGGTGCTGCGCGCCGCGGATCCGCTGCACGCAGAAGGTGCATTTTTCCATGACACCCCGGGCCCGCACCGTCACATCCGGGTTGAGCTGCAGATCGAGCGGCTCGACGAACGCACGCTTGGCGTAGGGGAACCAGTTGAAGTAGCGGACCTTGTAGGGACAGTTGTTGCTGCAGTAGCGGGTCCCGACGCACCGGTTGTACACTTGGCCGTTCAGGCCATCGGCGGTATGGTACGAGGCGTACACCGGGCAGACCGGCTCACAGGGCGCGTTCTCGCAGTGCTGGCAGAGCATCGGGATCACCCTGGCTCCGAACGGCTCGCCGGCTTCGGTCCCGCCCTCCCAATACCGCTCGATCCGCATCCAGCTCATCTCCCGGCCCCGCAGCACGTTGTCGTACCCGACCCAGGGGATGTTGTTCTCCGAGTAGCACGCGGTGACGCAGGACGAGCAGCCGGTGCATTTGGCCAGGTCGATCGCCATGCCCCAGCGGGGGTGCTCCTCCGCATAGGCGCCGTACTTCTGCTTCTCCTTCTGGACCTCGCGGAAGCCGGCAATGGCCTCCCTTTCCCGCTCGGTGTTGACCTCGTGCTCCTCCCCGCCCACCTGCTTGAGCGACTCTTCCACCGTGTAGTGCTTCTCGGCGTGGGCCAGCGGCATCGCATCGGCGATATGCCTGCCCAGCTGCCTCGGGTTCCCGTCGGTGCGGGCGAGCTGGTGGTAGTCGCGGGTCTTCTCGATCTCGACCTTGACGCTCACGTAGGGCAGGAAGCCGTTGCCGTCCCGGGGGCCAAGTAGGTCGAGGGCGTTGGCGCCCAGCCCCTTGGCGTACTCGCCGAATTCGGTGTGGCCCAGGCCCAACCCCATCGCCACCACGTCGGGCCGCACGCCGGGATAGACGTAGGCCGGCGCCGCGACCTGGCCATGGGGCGACTTGAGCCGGAGCACCTCTCCATCGCGTATATCGAGCCGCCTGGCCGTCTCCGGATGCAGCTCGATCCAGGAGCCCCAGGTGATCTTGGTGACCGGGTCGGGATTCTCCAGGAGCCAGGGGCGATTGGCGCCGCGGCCGTCGTGATACATGGAGGACGGCACCGGGAGGAAGACGAACTCTCCGGTGCCGTCGAAGGCCGGCGCGGTCCAGGTCATCCCTGCGGCGCCGGCGGCCAGTTTCACGGCGGTCGCCGCGGGGGCCGGTTCGTAGACTCCGCCCCGTGCCAGGGCATCGCGCCAGAACTGGACGGCGTCCCCCCCGCGCCCAAGCCCGGCCCACTTCTGCTTGAGGTGAGCCTCAAACGAGGGGGCATTGAACTGCGCCAGCGCGCCGCCGGCTTTCTGCGAGGCCTTGAGCAGCAGGTCTCCCGTATGCATGGTCTTGAACACCTGCGTCATGACCGGCTGCATCAGCCCGCGCACGCCCGCGCGCGGAGCGAGATCGTCCCAGCGCTCCAGCGCGTGATGATTGGGGAGCAGCAGGTCGCAGGCGGCGGCAGTCTCGTCCAGGAAGA
>JAYUAL010000464.1:0-3083 GCA_043741355.1 Gemmatimonadales bacterium
CGATAATAGCCCCGTCGGCGCGGATCGCGGTCGCGCTCCACGCAGCATCGGAGCCGTGCTCGAGGAACGTGACGCCCTGGCGAACGGTTCGAGTCGGAAGTACCGCGCGACCCGAAGGAACTCCCGGCCGACTCTGCGAGAGGACCTCGACGGATAGGACCATCAAGGCCGCAACCAACCGGGCTGCCGCTCCGATCAAAACAGATTCCTCAGGCCAGGGAGGTCCACCGATACGATTACATCGAGCTCCGTCCGCCAGGTGATGAGCTCGGCGGAGAGCTCGGCGAACCGATCGTAGACGTCCCGACCCAAATGCTGGTCAGCCGCCTGGGTTATTCCGTAGAGAAACGCGATCTGGTCGGCCAGCTTCGGCGTGGGATACCTCCCGGCCGCGCTGATCAGCCTGGTTTCCAGCCCCTCCAGCTTGGGAATCGCGCGGCGGGCGCCCTCGGCCTCCGCGCCGGTCAGCGCGGCCGCGCGCTTCTTGAGCTCCATGAGCCGGGCCACCAGGCGGCGCGACTGGGTCACCAAGTCGCGGGCCTTGAGGCTCATGGCCAGCTGCTCGGCGAGCATCGCCTCGGTAACTCCGTCCGCAGCGAGACGGGGATCGATCAGAATCCGGAACCGTTTGGATTCGGTGCGATCTCCCACGGTCAGCCGCACCTGGTAGGAGCCCGGCGCGACCCAGGGGCCGCGAGCCCCGCGGCCACCGCTGCCCTCGGGGCCCGGCATCGTAAAGTCCCAGCGATAGCGGTGGAGTCCGGCGCCGGCCGAGAGCCGCGCCCCCGCCGTGCCGGCGCCGAACCCGCCCCGCATCCCACCCTGGCCGACGGGCGGAGCCGCTCCCGGCCCCGAGCTGGTCGCCGTGTGAAGCACGGCGCCGGCGGGATCGAGGATCTCCAGCTTGACCGGGGCGGACGCTGGGCTCGCGAGCGAGTAGTCGAAGTACATGCCCGGCTGGGGATGCTGGGGATCGCCGGGGTCGGACCCGGGCTGGGAGTAGCGGAGCCGGAGCGCATCGCGCGGCTGAAAGAGCTGCTCCGGTGCTCCGGTTGCGGCCGTGGGCATCTGGTGGAGGGCGGAGACATCGTCCAGGATCCAGAACCCGCGCCCCATGGTGGAGAGGGTGAGGTCATTCCGGTATACCGCGATGTCCGTCACGGGTGTCACCGGGAGATTCTGCTGGAATGGCATCCAGCTCCCACCGTCGTTGAACGAGACGAAGAGGCCGTATTCGGTGCCGGCGTAGAGGAGCCCTTCCTTCGCGGGATCTTCGCGGACCACGCGCACCGGCCAGTCTGCCGGAATCCCGTTGGCGCCGGTGGTGATCCGGGTCCAGGTCTTTCCGTAGTCGGTGGTCCGGAAGGCCCAGGGCTGCCAGTCGCCCAGCATGTAGCGGAGGATCGAGACATAGGCTTTTCCCTTCCTGATCGGTGAAGGCTCCACCGTCTGGACCCGGCCGCCGGGGGGCATGGGCGGTGTCACCCGCTGCCAGGTCTTGCCGCCGTCCCGGGTCACGCTCACCGGCCCGTCGTTGGCACCGGTCCAGATCACGCCCTTCTCGACCGGCGATTCCCTTACCGTGTAGAGCGTGCTGTAGTATTCCTCGCCGGTGACATCGCGGGTGATGGGGAAACCGGAGATCACCTGCTTGTCGGGCTCATTCGCAGTGAGGTCGGGAGAAATGCGCTCCCAGGTCTTGCCCTCGTCGCGGGTGCGGTAGAGGAACTGTGAGGCGTGATACACGGTACTCACATCGTGCGGAGAGGTGGCCACCGGCACGACCCGCTGGAACCGATCCCGCATGCCGCCCGGATTCCACCCGTAGAGATCGCGCGCGCCGATCGCGTAGTCCTGTTCCTGGCCGGTGCGCAAATTGAGCCGGGTAAAGCGACCCTTGCAGTTGGCGAAGATGATATTGGGGTCGCCGCGTTTGGGCACCGAGGGTCCGGTCTCGCATCCACCCACCTGAATCCACCAGGATACTGGAGACTCCGAGGTCCATGCCGCCGGCGGGAGGCTGGGCACCGCGATCGCGGTCCCGTTGTCCTGCTGGCCGCCATAGAGCCAGTAGGGTGTCTGGTCGTCGAGGTTGACCTGGTAGATCTCGGCGGTGGGCTGGTTGTACTGGGTAGACCAGGTGCGCATGTTGTCGAGGCTGACGTTGGCGCCCCCGTCATTCGACTCCACCGAAACCTGGGGCCGCTTCGGATTGATCCAGAGGTCGTGATGGTCGCCGTGCGGGGCCCGCGCGCCCGCAAAAGTCTTCCCGCCGTCGGTGGACTTCCAGAATCCGGTCGCCATGACATAGACCACATCGGCGTTGTCGGGTGCGGCGTCCACGTTGGTGTAGTAGAACGGCCGGTCCAGCAATGGCGCCAAGCTGCTGGTGAGCCGCCAGGTGGCGCCGCGGTCGTCGGAGCGATAGAGGCCGCCGCCCGGCAGCGCCTCGATCAGCGCGTAGACCCGGTTCGGGTCTGCGGGCGATACGGCCAGGTCGGCCTTGCCAACCAGCTCATCGGGAAGGCCGCCGCCGAGCCTGGTCCAGGTGCCGCCGCCGTCGGTGGACTTGTAGACCCCGCCTTCGCGCGCGCCCGAGATGATGGTCCAGGGGCGCCGCTCTCCCCGCCACATCGTGGCGTAGATCGTCGACGGGTCGTCGGGCGCAAACTCGAGATCGGCGGCGCCGGTGCTGTCGGACACGAACAGCACTTGAGTCCAGCTCTTCCCGCCGTCGGTCGTGCGGTACACTCCGCGGTCCCGGTTGGGCCGGAAGGGATTGCCCGCCGCCGCCACCAGCACCACGTCGGGATTCCGGGGGTGGATGATTACTGCGCCGATCTGGCCGGCGTTGGGTAGCCCCGTAAAGGTCCAGGTCTTCCCCGCATCGACCGACTTGTACACGCCTTTGCCGATGATGACGTTGCTCCGGATTCCGTCGGATCCGGTCCCGACGTAGACAGTGTTGGGATCGGAGTCCGCCACCCGGATTGCGCCGATTGAGGGGGTCGCGAAGAATCCATCCGAGACGTTGAGCCAGGTGTTACCGGCGTTTTCGGTTTTCCAGACCCCACCGCCCGACG
>JAYUAL010000465.1:0-7245 GCA_043741355.1 Gemmatimonadales bacterium
GCGCTTCCGGCCACGCACTCCGTTGGCCCAGTCGTCCCACATCCCGAATTGCTCCATTTGGGCCTTGAGGTCCGTGGTCGCCACCAGCCGGTCGATATCGGCGCGGGTCTGCCGGCTCCAGGTTACCGGCATTTCGGCAAAGCGGAGCGTCATGGCGGCGAGGATCGCGGCATTCAAACGGAGCTGCTGCTGATCCACCGCGCCGAATTCGTCGCTTCGGGCATGATAGTTCGGCCCGTAGTTGGCGGACTCCTGGTTGGCCACCAGATTGGCCACGCCTTCGAGCATGAAATCGTAGTTGTCGGTGCCGACGATCGGCGCGTTCACCTGGGTGAACGGGCCCAGCCCCGAGACCGGCGCCAGCGCCTGTTCGACCGGGGCAAGAATATCGGCCCGGCCGCCGGTGAAGAAGCCGAGGATGCGTCCGGTGCCGATGTCGATGCTGGTGGTCATGATGTGCTTGTCGAGCTCCGCGGCGTGGGTCCTGGTGTACCCCCAGGAGCCGCAGAGGCACTGCTCCTCTCCGTTCCACAGCGCAAAGCGGATCGTTCGGCTGGGGCGGATTCCCAGGCGCTTCATCTGCCGCGCGATGTCGAGCACCATCATGGCGTTGGCGCCGTTGTCCAGCGCGCCGCTGCCCAGGTCCCAGCTGTCGTAGTGCGCGCCGATCAGCACGACCTCGTCGGGCCGGGTGCTGCCCCGGATTTCGCCGATCAGGTTGGAGCTCTCGTAGGCGGGGCCGCGCTGCAGATCGAGCACGGCGGTGAGCGAGAGGCGCACTCCCGAGCGCAGCAGCCGCATCGCGCGGAGCGCGGCGTCGCGCTCCATGACGAGGCCAAGGTGCTCGCGGTTCCGGTATCCCAGATTCAGGTTGTGACGGTAGAGCAGATTATGGGGCCGCGATCCCATGTATACCACACCCAGCGCGCCGTTGCGCCAGGCCCGCGCTTCGATCTGCCCCGACTCGGCGTATTCGCGGAACAATCCGTCGATATCCTTGAGCTCATCCTGCTCGATCAGGATCCAGGCTCCCTCGGCGTTGCGGCCCAGGGCGGCAAAGGCCGCCGAATCACCCCGGCCCCCGTCGATCATTGCAGCGGAAGTTCCCGCCGCGGGCGTCCCCATCGAAAAGGGGAGCGCCGCGATGCGGGGCGAGAAGACCACACCGAGCCCCCGCACGGTGGCCGATGCCGAGCGCTCGAGCCAGAGCCCAGGCATGGTGAAGGACTCGGCGCGGGCCTCGACGCCGGCCTCGCGGAAGCGCCCCAATGCCCATTCGACGGCAATACGGTTGGCCTCCGAGCCGGTGGCGCGGCCGCCGTACCGGTCGGTCACCAACTCCAGATCACGCAGCATCGGCGTGTCGCCGAGCAGCGCGGCGGTGAGGCGGGCTATATCGGCGTCCGGGGACTGGGCGTGGATGGGCGGTATGAACGCCGTTCCGGCAAGGCAAAAGATCAGACTGAATTGGACTGCCCGCAGGGGCGGGGTCATGAGAAAGCCTCTGGGTCTCGGGGTGGAATACTCTGCTCGCGCCGAAGCGGAATATACGTCCCGCAAGAGGGGGGTGCGGCTGCGACGGTGACCCCGGTGGGCCGCAATCGACGTTCCCGGACCGCCATCGAATGCATCCGGACGAGCGCTCCGAAGCAGCTTACGATGAACGCGGGAGATGCCCGGTACTCCCGCCGCAAGGACCTCTGTTGCTCGAAGGCCCCGTGTTTTCCGAGCCTGGCCTGGAAGAAATCGATCTCCTCTTCAATGCTTGCCACCCTCGAGGTGCAAGTGTAATAACAGTCATGCAGGAAGCCCCGGAGGATCGACATCGAATACTTCGTCGCGTTCGGAAGGATGAGATACCCGAGCAGCACGCAGGCGTTGCGAAGAAGATGCGAGATGCAATTCTTGGTGAGATGCCCCCCAGTGATAGCCGGGAGAGGCGTGCGGGAACGGACGTCTTCTCCCCAGATCATCTGTGCCGATGTCATGATGGTGGCAAAACAGAATATGGGGCCGGCTCAGGATCCGCGCCGGACATCTACACCCCCGTTGGTGGTAATCACCCGAACCGTCGGCCCGCCCTTCCCCAGATCGGTGGTGATGCGGCGGCCGATTTTCCCCCGCACCGTCACCGGAAAATCAATCTCGACGCCGCCGTTCACCGTGCCGGTTTCCAGATGGGCGGAGTAGCCCACCGAAATCTGCAGATGCACGCCGCCGTTGGTGGTGGTCGCATCCAGTCCCTTGCCTACCCACCCGTCGCCGTCGAGATCGACGTGGAGGCCGCCGTTGGTGGTTTCGGCCACCACATCGCCATTGACCGACTCGAGGTGAATGCCGCCGTTCTGGGTTTCCATGCGGAGCGTGCCGGTGACGTCGGTCACCGCGATACCTCCGTTGCGGGCACGCAGGTCGAGGTCCACGCGTGAGGGAACCTCGACCTCGAACTCGACTGACCACCATTCCCCGTTCCGGCTGTCGGGACCCTCCGGGTAGACGCGGCCGCCATCGGTACGGATCTTGACCTCCTCCGCCAGCGCTTCCGCGCGCGCGCGGCTCCGGGCGTTGGCCGAGATCTTGGCCCGCACCAGGATGTCGCGCCGGGTCGAGCCGAAGACGGTGATACCGCCGTTGAGCCGGCCGTCGATGAACAGGGTTCCGCCCGGCGCCGCAATGGTCATTTCGGTGAGGTTACACACCCGCTCCTTGTCCCGGTCGCCCCCCCAGTTGGAGCAGCGGCCCCAGTCGCCGTCGCGGGCCCGGCGCTGGGCGGCGGCGGGGAGCGCGACCAGGGCCAGCAAGGCCACTAAAGGGAGGGCGCGGGCGGGGTGGGACATGGGATCTCCTGGTTCCGGGATTACCCACTAGACGGACGCGGGGCCGAAACGGTTGCGTCGCTGCCGCCCCGCTAGTAGCTGTCGGGCCGGAGCTTGATGTCGGCCCCGGGGCACTTGAGCCGGTGGAACCGGATCTCCACACTCGGGCCATCGCCCTCGTTTCTGGGAATCAGCGCGCCGTCCGTAGCCATCCGGTACATGATCCGCTGGGGGAACTTCTTCTTCGTGGGATTCTCGAAGAGGACATAGTCATCCACCAGCGTCTTCATGGTGTAGACATGATCCTCCGACTCCCCCGAGCTTCGGGCCGCGAACACCACGGCGCCGGAGTCGGTCACCTCGATCCGGCTGAACTCGAAGCCGGTGGCATGCCCCTTCTTGAGGTACCGGGTGGTCGAGAGCAGCAGATTCTCGGACAAGGTCGACCAGGTCTCCTCGACATCGACCTTGTCCTTGTCGCTTCCGAGGGACCCTCCCCAACACCCCGACATGAACTTGAGTTTCGAGATGTCCACTTTCTTGGCAGCCTTGGGCTTGTCGGCTGGCTTCGGCGGAGCATGGGTTGAATCCTGCGCGGCGAGTGAGGCGGCGGTCAGGAGAGTGGCCGCCAGGGCAAGGAGTCCGGAGGTTCTCATAGCGGTAGGGACGCTTGCTTGGCCCGCCCGGCGCACAAGAGCGAGGTCGAGCACGAGCTTGACCAGCACGACCGAATGCTTTACCCTTCTATCCGGATGCACGGATTTAACGAATGACTGCCCCCGCCGTCTTTGAACGGCTCTCCGCCTTGGCCGACCCCATCCGGGGCCGCCTGCTCCTCGTGCTCGAGCGCCAGGAGCTGACGGTCAAGGAAGTCCAGGCCGCGCTCAGGCTACCCCAGTCTACCGTCAGTCGGCATCTCAAGGTATTGGCAGACTTGGGGTTAGTGCTCCAGCGAAGCGAGGGTACCAGCAACTGGTATCGGATGCCTGCGCGGGACTTCCCTCCCCCTGCCCGTCGGCTCTGGCAGGCGGTCCGGGACGAGGTGGCCAATTCTCCCGCAGCCCAGCGGGACGTCGAGCGGCTCCATCAGATTCTGGCGGAGCGCCATCTGACCTCGCAGCGTTTCTTTGCCTCAACCGCCGGCCAGTGGGACAAGCTGCGCAAGGAGCTGTTCGGCGAGCGACCGGAGCTCCACGCATTGCTGGGTCTTCTCGACGAGGGGTGGACGGTAGGAGACCTGGGCTGCGGCACCGGTCACCTCGCCGCGGCACTCGCCCCGTTCGTCCGTCGGGTCGTGGCCGTCGACGAATCGGCGGAAATGCTCAAGACCGCTACCCAGCGGGCCCGCGATCTGCCCAACCTCCAGCTCCGCAAGGGCACGCTGGAGGAGCTTCCGGTGTCGGCCGGAGAACTCGATGCGGCGCTCCTGGTTCTGGTGCTCCACCACACCGGCGACCCGGCCCGGGTGCTGGCCGATGCCCGCCGCACCCTCCGATCCGGCGGCAAGCTTCTGGTGGTGGACATGCTGCCGCACGACAACGCCGAGTATCGGGATCAGATGGGCCACCAATGGCTCGGATTCACCGAAGCCCAGATTCGTGGCTGGATGGACAAAGCAGGATTCGGGGCGACGCGGTTTGTCAGGCTGCCCCCCGACTCGGAGGCCAAAGGACCCGCACTCTTCGCGGCTACGGGAATCGCCGGGCGCTTGCCGCTTCCCCCGCGCCGCTCACCGCTCACCGAACCGGAGTTCCGCGTATGACGACCGTCACCCGATCTTCCCATCCCTTCGACGCCACCCGTGCCTCGGGGCGGGAACCCTTCAAGGTCAAGGATCTCTCCCTGGCCGAGTTCGGCCGGAACGAGATCCGGCTGGCCGAGTTCGAAATGCCGGGCCTCATGGCGCTCCGCGCCGAGTACCAGGGCAAACAGCCGCTCGCCGGCGCCCGGATCATGGGCTCGCTGCACATGACGGTGCAGACTGCGGTCCTGATCGAGACGCTGGCCGAGCTGGGCGCCGACGTGCGCTGGGTTTCCTGCAACATCTTCTCGACCCAGGATCACGCCGCCGCGGCGGTGGTGGTGGGCCGGAACGGCACTGTCGCCGAGCCGCGCGGGATTCCCGTCTACGCCTGGAAGGGCGAATCCCTCGAGGAGTACTGGTGGTGCACCGATATGGCGCTGATGTGGCCCGACGGCTCGGGGCCCAACCTGCTCCTCGATGACGGTGGCGACGCCACCCTGCTGGTGCACAAGGGCGCCGAATTCGAGAAAGCCGGCAAGGTGCCGGCCTTCGACCCGATCAACGACCCCGAGGAGTGGGGGGTGATCCTGGGTCTGCTGCAACAGGAGCAGAAGAAGCATCCCGGCCGCTGGACCAGGGTGGGCGCCGGGTTACGCGGCGTGTCGGAAGAAACCACCACGGGTGTGCACCGGCTCTACGAGATGATGCAGGCCGGCACGCTGCTCTTCCCGGCCATCAACGTCAACGACTCGGTGACCAAGTCGAAATTCGACAACCTGTACGGCTGCCGGCATTCACTGACCGACGGCATCCTCCGAGCGTCCGATGTGATGCTGGCGGGCAAGGTGGCGGTGATCTGCGGCTATGGAGACGTGGGCAAGGGGTGCGCCCAGTCGCTCAAGGGGCAGGGCGCCAGGGTGGTGATCACCGAGATCGACCCGATCTGCGCGCTGCAGGCCGCGATGGAGGGGTATCAGGTGACGACGCTGGAAGCGGTGGTTGAGAGCGCCGACATCTTCATCACGGCCACGGGGAACAAGAACATCATCACCGTCGAGCACATGGAGCGGATGAAGGACAAGGCCATCGTCGGCAACATCGGCCACTTCGACAACGAAATCGACATGGCCGGACTCAAGACCTTCCCCGGCATCCGCCGCATCAACATCAAGCCGCAGTACGATGAGTGGGTGTTTCCCGACGGGCACAGCGTCATGATCCTGGCCGAGGGAAGGTTGCTCAACCTGGGCTGTGCCACCGGGCATCCCAGCTTCGTGATGTCGGCCAGCTTCACCAATCAGGTGATGGCCCAGATCGAGCTGCACACCAACAACGCCAATTACGAGCGCCAGGTGTATGTGCTGCCGAAGCACCTGGACGAGAAGGTGGCTCGGCTCCATCTGGACAAGCTGGGCGTGAAGCTGACGAAGCTGTCCAAGGAGCAGGCCGACTATATCGGGGTGAAACCCGAGGGGCCGTACAAGTCGGATCACTATCGGTACTAGCAAGGGAGCGGGGAGCGGTTATCTCTCACCGCTTCCCGCTCCCTGCTCACCTGCTATTTCCAGGTTCCCCTGCCGGAGCCGACGATCGTGCCACCGGAGCCGTTGCTGAGGTTGAACGAGTACAGCGCGACGAACGTGCCGTCGGACAGTTGGTCGAGTGCATCGATTTTCAAGGTCCCGGTCGTCCCGACCACCCATTGAGTGGAGTTGGCCGGGTCGCTGAGGTTCTGGTGCATCAGCACCTGGAACGTTCCGGGAGTCCCCGGCATTCCGGGCCCGAGCTTTGAAAAGGTCTGATTAACGCTATCGCCGTGCCGGGCGCAACGAAGAAGGCGACAATGACTCCGGTGGTTTCGTTGTCCGGCGCCACCTTGGCGAGCATTACACCAAGGCCAAGCGCTTTGTGGAAGCCGAGCGGGTCCTGCTGCATGGCTACGGCCTGGTACTCGCCGGGCTGGGGCCGGATCATCCGCGAACCCGGGATGCCGTCAAAGCGCTGGCCGATCTGTATCGGGCGTGGGGCCGCCCATCCCAGGAGGCGGAGTACCGTTCCAAGCTCCTCCCCAAGGGTGGCGGTTGATCGTCCCAGCAGCCGCTTTGCGCCTTTCACGGCATGCTCCGCATCATTCTCCGCCACCTCAGCGGCTCACGGGCAACCCAGGTGGATGTCATTCCCCTGGGCGCGCACCAGGAGCTCATCCTGGGACGGGCCCCGTCGGCCGCGGTCCGGTTTGACCCCCGGCTGGATGGCCTCGTCGGCCGACACCACGCGCGGATCAGCCGAAGCTCCGCGGACCACGCCGAGTTCGTCCTAGCCGATCTGGAAAGCCGGAACGGGACGTTTCTGAACGGCGAGCGGGTGCTCGTCGCGGTTTGTGTGCGGGCCGGCGACCTGGTCCAGCTTGGGCAAGGCGGGCCGGTCCTCGAGTTTCAGGTGGAGCACGGGGGCTAGCTCGGTTCACACTATCTTTTTCGGAATGAGCCGACCCTCCGCCCTTACCGCCGCCGCGCTGCTCGCGCTCGCTCCCCGACTCGCAGCCCAGGCCTTGCCCGCCGCCTACGTGGGGCACGGAATCTCCCACCAGCTCGCGACGTGGCGGGCCGGGACGGTGCGCGACGTCCGATACGACTTGAGTCTTGACCTCACTGCGCCGGACAGCGCCGTCGGTCGGGTGACGGT
>JAYUAL010000466.1:0-7236 GCA_043741355.1 Gemmatimonadales bacterium
ACCAGGCCCTAAGCCGCCGCGGGATCGTCCTGCATCAGGCCAAAGATGTTTCCCTCGGTGTCCTTGGCGTAGGCCAGCCATCCGATCCCAGGAATCGCCTGCTTGGGCAGGGCCACCTCCCCTCCCAGGCTGACCGCCTTGGCGAGTGAATCCTCCAGGGCCGCCACGCCGATGGTGCAGACGAAGGCGATCACCGGCGCCTCAGGCGTGACGCTTCCTCGCCGGGGCACCAGTCCGCCGTCGATACCCGGCCCGTCGCCCGTCTTGATGGTCCAGTAGGGCATCGGACCCTCCCAGGGCGTGAACTTCCAGTCGAAGAGCTTCTGGTAGAAGGTGACCGCGCGTTCCGGTTCGGCGGCGTGGATTTCGAAATGTATGGGACGTGGCATGGGGCCTCCGCTCTCGGGTAAATCAGTGTCGTGCGCTGAACCGGTCGAGGAATTCGCGCTCGCCGGGGGTGAGACTCGCGATACCGGAGGCGCTGATCTTGTCGAGGATCCGGTCCAGCTCGTCGCGATTCACTTCGTGCAGGCCGTCCCGCTTGATCTTCCTCCACCGGTCCATCGCGCCCGCGGTCGTCTCGAGTTTCGGGGCGAGCGGCTGCAACTGCCGCTTGAACCGTTCGTTGCCGGCATTGCGCTGGAGAAATCTCAGGAAGACGTAACCCCCGACGAACCCGCCCAAATGCGCGAAGTGCGCTACATTGCCCCCGCCCGTCGGCCGAAATCCGAACCACAGCGAGATTCCGGTCATGATGAGCACCATGTACCGCGCCTCGATCGGGATGATCCCCCAGATCAGCATCTGGTTGCGGGGCCAGTACCAGGCGTAGGCCAGGAGCACTCCGAAAATCGCCCCCGAGGCCCCGATGATCGGAGCGCCGACGGGGATAGACAGCAGGGCACCTGCGATGCCGCTGGTGAAGTAGAGTCCGAGGAAGGCCTTCCCCCCGATCCGGTCCTCGACCCGGGGCCCGAAGAAGAAGAGGGAGAGCATGTTGAAGAAGATGTGCCCGAATCCCGGGGCGTGGAGAAACATGTAGGTCACGAAGGTCCATGGCCGTTGCAGCGCCAGCTGCGGAATGAAGGCCATTGCGTCGACCATCGCCGGGGCGGTGTTCTGAAGAAAGAACACCGCGATGGTCGCGAGGACGATCCGCATCACCCAGGGCGTCATGATATTCCGTCCCGGGCGCGGCGCTCGCTCGGATAGTTGACGATGTGCTCCCACTCGGAGGCATCGGAGCGCGCCACGACCGCCACCACCGGTTCGGTGTCGCTCAGATTGTACACCTCGTGCGGCACGCCGGGCTCGATGAAGATGAAGTCACCCGCCTGATTGTCCAGCGCCAAGGAAAGCCCCTCGCCATAGCGGTGGCGTACCCGGCCCGAGAGAATGTAGAGCATCACCTCGAAATCGACGTGGATGTGGGCATATGCCACCGCGCCCGGGGGAATCGTCGCCACGTTCATCGACAGCCGGGACGCGCCGGCGTTGGCGCCGGAGAGTCCGCCCAGGTACTGGATGCCGTTCCAGCTGCGGCAGAGCGCGCTCCCCCTGAGGGTTGCGATCCCGGGGAACCGTTCGGCCGGGGGGATTGGAGATGCCTGGGTCATGACGGGAAAACCGGGTCAGTGGGACGGGCGCGCCGACGCAGGCAGATCCACGGCGCTGTTGATGAGGATGTCCCAGTAGCCCAGGCTGTCGGGGTGGGCCGTGAGATCGAGGAAGCTCGCGAATGTCTGCATCAGCTGCACGCTGAGATGTCCGGGCTGCGGCTGGGGGATGGGCCCCGGCTCGGTTCCCCGCCACCCGCGCCCGAACCAGCTGCGCACAATGATGCTGCCCGGAGTCGAAGGCAGCGCCCGGACGTTTTCCGCATACCGGGGAAAACTCCCCTGGCGGAAGAGATACATCTCCACGTTGGAGACGTAAAAGGCCGAGATGGTGCGGCCGGTTTCTTTGAGGTACTCGGCAATCGCTTTCATTGCGATCGGCCCGGCAAGATCCCCCACTACCGGCACGATCCGGTTCTGCCGCTCCAGATCCCGCACCATCCGGAAGCGGTCCTCGCTGGAGAGATAGCTCGCCTGCTGCCCGTCCAGATCGGTGGCCGTGTACAAATCGCGCTGGCTGGGATAGCCGGGGCGGGAGGGGCGTCCCAGGCTGGTGTACCGGAGGTTGAGCCCGGCCGCCGCGAATTCGTCGTGGAAGCGCCGGAGCGTCCGGCGGTCGAGCTCGGAGAGCGGCACTCCATACCGGGTCACCCGCTCCATGAGGGTGACATGGGTCGCCGCGTGGAGGGCCGAGTCGCCGGGCGTGAATTCGAGATAGAGCAAGATCTCCTCGAGCGGCCGGTTGTTCCATTGGGACGGATTGGGCGGGACCCGCCTCCCGTAGAGAAGACAGAGATACTGGACCCGGTTCTCCGCGGTCTCGAACATCGCCTTGAACAGCAGGTGCAGCAGCATGTTGTCGCGCCGGATGTCGATCAGCAACGCGATGTCAGGCCGGATCTCGGCCAGGTAGGAGAAATTCTGTTCCGGTCCTACGCCGAGATATGCCCCGCCCTTCACACCCATGGCGCGAAAAGCCGGCACCACGTGGAGGTATGACGTCTCGTTGGAAACCAGGTTGTCACTGTCGAAAAAGCCGCCCGGCTCCGACAAACGCGCCACCAGCCCGGCAAACGGCGTGGTCTGCCTGACCGGCGCGGCCGAGCTGGTGAAGAACAGCACCTGCAGGACGATCAGCAGTGTACGCGTCACGAAAGGTCTCCGAAGGCGCCGAGCCATTCACTCGCTGGAGCCTACCAGCGGGAGGCTGTCCGGACAAGGTGAGAACGGGTACGTTCTTGGGATGAGACAACTGCTCGCCGCCACCGCCGTGCTGCTGGCCTGTGGAGCGGGCAGACCGCGCGCCGACCGGCCCTAATGCGACCAGGGCAATGGGGGCATTGCGCTTCCCGCCGGCTTCTGCGCGGCGGTGTTTGCCGACGAGGTCGGGGTGGCGCGCCACGCCGTGGTCGGACGACGGCATCCTGTATGTCGCCCTGGAGCCCCCCGCCCAGACCAGCGCCGGCACCTCGCGGAGTCGCAAGCCGGGCGGCATCCTGATCCTGCGTGATACCACCGGCGATGGCAGGGCCGACGTACAGGTACACCGCGGAGCAGAGCGCGGAACAGCCCTCCGAAGAGTTTGTGGCGGTGCGAAAGGGCGACGACTTCGGATGGCCCTACTGTTTCCATGACAACGCACTCAACCGGAAAGTGCTGGCGCCGGAGTATGGCGGGGACGGAAAATCGATCGGCCGATGCGCAGGAGCCAGAATGCCGGTGATCGGATTCCCGGGACACTGGGGGCCGGATGGGCTGCTCTTCTACCAGAGCACGATGTTCCCTGACCGCTATCGAGGCGGGGCGTTCATCGCTTTTCACGGCTCCTGGAATCGCGCACCGATGCCGCAGGCGGGCTATCGAGTGGTCTTCGTGCCGCGCACCGCTGCCGGGTTAGCGCACGCCTACGAGACTTTTGCCGATGGCTTCGCCGCCGGCATCCTCGATCCCGGGGGCGCCGTGCACCGGCCGGTCGGGCTGGCCCAGGGGCCCGACGGCGCGCTGTACATCACCGATGATCAGCGGGGACGGATCTGGGCGGGTGACGTGGGCGGCAGGGCGCTGAGCGCGAAGCTCAGGCGTCCAGCACATACTTGGCGCGCGGGTAGGCCACCGTGAAACCGGCGCGTTCCGCGTTCCGGTGCGACGAAGTTCCCGGCTGGGCCACGACCATCGCGGTCTCACAGCGCAGCGCGCGCGCGGCGGCCAGGCGCGCCTCGAGGAGCGCATGATGAACTCCCCGGCCGCGGGCGCCGGGAAGCACCGCGGCGCCGCACAGCGCACCGACCCGCCGATGCACCATGAGTAATCCCCCGCCGGCAAGTTTCCCTTCATAGTCCGCCGCAAACGGCGTGGCGGTGGACATCCGGAAGGTTCCTTCGATCACCGCCTGGAGATCCTGGGAGGCGGGCCGGCCCTCGACGAACCCCGAAGCCACCACCCGGGCCAGATCGGTGAGTTCTCCGGGAATGGCGCGCCGGATGGTCACTCCGGCCGGCGCCCGGAAGGACTCCGGCGCCTCGGTCACGCGGCAGACCATGACGTCGCTCCGCTCGGCGATACGATACCCCCGCCCCACGAAGGCGCGCTGGAGCGAGGAATCGGCCAGCGAGCAGAGCTCGACCGTCGCGGCCGCGCCCCGGCTGTGGAAGAAGGCCTCCAGCCGGTCCAGCTCCGCAACCGGAAGCGGGCCATGAAGCCCGAGGGCAAACGCCTGCGTCAGCGGCGAAGTCGCGCCGGCGTAGGTGGCATATCCGCCGCCCACGGCGAGCGAGGTGGCATCGGGGTACGCCCCGGTGCGCCGGAGTGTGGCGGCGTATTCCACGCCGGCCAGGGCCTCGGAGAGCTCGAGCCGGCGGGCCAGCGCGAGCAGGTCGGCATGCGGGGTCGCCGCGACAGAAACGGGGTTCATAGCACCTTTACGATCCACTCGCCCGCCAGATAGCCGACCACCGCGACCCCGAGGCCGACCAGAAACATGTCGAGACCACTGCGGAAGACGCTCCGGCCGGTAAAGAAGCTGCGGGCCGCGCCCACGCCGAAGTGGGACAACATGGCGACCGCGAACGAAGCCCAGATGGCCCACGGCTCGCGGCTGATGAGAAGCGGCGCTACCGGAATGAAGGCCCCGCACGCCGTGGCAACGCCGGTGACCCAGGCCTCGCGCATCGGCGTGCTCGAGGCCGCGCCGATTTTGAGCTCCTCGCGCACCTTCTCCTCCAGCGCTCGCTCGGGATCCGCCATCACCGCGGTGGCGAGGTTGCTGGCCTGGGCTTCCGGAATCCCCTTGGCCTGGTAGATGAGCGAGAGCTCTTCCCGCTCGAGCTCAGGCATCAGGCGGATCTCTTCCTTTTCCATCGCGATCTCGTGCTCGAACACTTCCCGCTCGCTCTTGGCGGCCAGGTAGCCCGAGGACCCCATTGAAAGGGCGTCGGCGGCCATGCCGGCCAGTCCCGCAACGACCACCATATGCGAGGCATTGCCCAGACCGGTCTGCGCCCCCACCATGCCGGCGACCAGTCCGAAGTTCGCGGTGAGCCCGTCGTTGAAGCCGTAGACCACGTTGCGGAGAAACCCCCCGGCACCGGTCTTGTGCCACGGCTCGGCGCTGCCGCCCTTCACCAGTCCCGAGAGCTCTTCCGCGTGGCCCTTGGATTCCCGCGCCAGAATCAGTGCCGTGGGGCCGGCCGCACCATCAGGCGCCTCGCGGTACAGGTCGAGGTAGCCCTTCACCTCGCGGCCTTCCTCCTCGAGCAGCATGGGGAGCAGAAACCCGGTTCCGAACCGGCGGGAAAGCCACGCCATGGCCCGGGCCCGGAACGAAGGCCGGGGGGCCAGAACTTCATGGCCCTGCTCCGCCAACAGACGCCGCCACGCCGCCACATGGCGGTCCTCCACCTCGGAGAGATGGGTATAGATCCTGGCCCGGGCCGGATCGGACTCGGCCCGCGCCAGCTCCCGGTAGAGAAAGGCAGCATCCGCCTCGTCGGCGAGGTGATGCAACCAGGTGTGGGGAATGGGACCGGCCATGGGGGAAATCTAGTCGGTCAGCCCCCGAGCCTCCCTGCGTACTCCATGAGAGCCGCCAGGCGGGCGTAGGATGGCGTCCGGAGGCTGCCGGTCAGGGCAACGACGGTGAAGTCAGCCATCACAAGTAGCCATTGCTGGAGACACTGCTTAATATTAACTAGTCATAACAATTTATTGGAAGGGGCCTGTCAGGTCCCCAGACTTTGACCCCTGAATCCTGGCTCCCGTCTCCCCCGCCAGGTGCGACTATCCCCACTCCCCCGGCATCTTACGATCGTGCTGACCAGGACCATCACCATGGATCTATTCCGGCTGGCTGACGCCGATGCCGTGCTGCCGCGAGTCAAGGCGGGAGACCCGCTGGCGCAGGAGGCGCTCTATCGCGCCTTTGAAGTGCCGGTCTACAACCTGGCGCGCCGCATCTGCCGCACGACCGAAGACGCCGAAGACGTGCTGCAGGAAACCTTCCTCGAAGTGTTCCGGAGCATCGGTCGCTTCCGGGGAGATGGCAGCCTCTGGGGCTGGGTCCGCACCATCGCCTCGAGCAAGGCGCTCATGCGGCTTCGCCGGAACAAGTATCGGGACACCGATGAATTGCAGGACGACGTCACGCCCCTGCGCCGGGAAGACACCGCGCTACGCATGGACCTCGAGGCGGCGCTGGAGCGGCTCTCGGAAACTTCCCGCGCGGTGGTCTGGTTGCATGACGTCGAGGGATACACTCACGAAGAGATCGCAGGCATGATGGACAAGACGGTGAGTTTTTCGAAGTCGCAGCTGGCGCGGGCCCACACCCGGCTCCGCCGCTGGCTGGGTGAGGAGGTGCCGGCATGACGCATTTGACGATGGAGCAGCTGCTGGCGGTGCGGGAACCCGGGCTGGAGCCCGGCGTGGCCGGATGGCGGGATCACGCCGCGGCGTGCGATCTCTGCCGCGCCGAGCTCGAGCGGCTGGATCAGCGAGTGGCACGGCTTCGCGCGCTTCCCGCCCTCCAGCCGTCCCGCAACCGCTTTGCCGAAATCCGCTCGGGCGCTCGCGCCGACCGGCGGCGGAGGCGGTGGGTGGTGTTTTCGGCCGGCGGAATCGCCATAGCCGCCTCGCTCGCCCTCGCGGTGGTGCTCACCCGGGGGCAGGACGAGGCGGTCGATCCGGTGGCTCGGCAAGTCGCGGAGCAGCAGGAGCTCGATTCGATCATCGCCAGTTCGCGCTCGCTCGAAGGAACCATCCAGGCCTACAATCCCGACCAGCGCGTCACCGACGGCAGGACGGCGGTCGTCGCCGCCTCGCTCGAGGACCGGCTGGCCCGGGTGGACGATCAGCTGCAGCTGGTGGACCTGATGGACCGGAGCGTGCGCCAGGAAGCCGCGCTGCGGCTTTGGCGTGAGCGCGTTGGCCTGCTCAACGCGCTGGTAGATGTGCACGCGACCCGCGCGAGAGCGGTAGGATTCTGAGCCATGAGGAGTGATATCATGTCGGTTCGACTGTTCGCATTGAGCGCGCTCATCGCGGCCTCGGCGTTTCCCGCCGGCCTCATGGCCCAGGAGCGCCAGCCGTTTCCCCGTCCCAAGATCTACATCGAGGGCGGCGACGA
>JAYUAL010000467.1:0-3074 GCA_043741355.1 Gemmatimonadales bacterium
GTTCCCGGTTGTTCAGTGTTAGAATAGCGCGGGTCCGTATTCGCACTGAGGCGAACTCCCAACCACAGTCAGTATGAGGAGGCTCTATGAGCCCAAAGACGGATAGACAGAAGTCCGCCACGGGTGCCACCGGGACCGGCAAGGCGGTCAAGGGATTCACCGACGAGGAACGAGCCGCGATGAAGGAGCGCGCCCAAGAGCTGAAGCCGGAAGCGCGCCGCGGCTCGCGCGCGAAGAAGGCGGACGGGGAAAGCGACGTGCTCGCGAAGATCGCCGAGATGCCGAAACCGGATCGCGCCATGGCGGAGCGGCTCCATGTCATCATCAAAGCCAGCGCGCCAGCCCTCTCGCCGAGAACCTGGTACGGGATGCCCGCGTACGCCAAGGATGGCAATGTCGTCTGCTTCTTCCAAAGCGCGCACAAGTTCAAGGCGAGGTACGCGACGTTCGGCTTCAGCGACAAGGCGAACCTCGACGAAGGCACCGTGGGGCCGGTCGCCTTCGCGCTGAAGGAGTTGACCGCCGCCGACGAGGCAAGGATCGCCGCGCTCGTGAAGCACGCGGTGAGCTGAGGCGGTCGCTGCACTTCAAGGCGGCAGGAAGCACGGGAAAGCTCGACGTCGCCAACCTGACGCGGGGTTTATCACCTGACGCCATCCCGGCGATCGCGGAGCGGCTCCCCTCGCTCCCCGAACCGACGCGTTCCGAGGTCCGTCGCGCCGTGCGGGAGCAGTATGCCGCCCGCAACGAAGGTCGGCAACGAACCTGGTTCGAATGGAATCTGGCCAGTAGCCGGGCGGGGCAGGCTCTGAACGCGAGCTTCGCCTCTCCCTAACCTTCACCTGAGCCGAAAATCCCCTACCCAGGCCCGTCGGTTCACGCCTCAGCAACATCGCAGTGGGTTTCGGCGGTCATCCGCCCGTCTGTCCTGACCGTCCCTACTGTCCGCCCCGCCCTACTGCACCCGTTTGGCCCAGGTTCCAGTGGGGAGCGTGCCATTCGGATCGAGGCCGTTGATCGCCGCGATGAGCTCGACCTTCACCACTGAGGGGTACTGGCGGTAGAACTCCGTCACCGTCATCGCGCGGGGCAGCCGCACCAGTGCCAGATGCACCGGCTGCTTGCTCAGCGCCGCCTGGTCGGTGAGCTGGGCAAAGCTCTGCATCGATTGGCTGATGGTGCTCGCATAGCTCCCGTACTTCTGGGCGGTGGAGTATCCCAGCAGCTGGTAGGTGGTTCCGCCGTAGCTCAGGAACATCACCCGGCCGGCGAGCATTCCCGACTGCTGATCCTGGGCCTGGAACTCAGCGGTGGCCGCGGGCAGGCCGTTGACAGTGGTACGTTGGCCGGCGGTCATCTGGACTCCCTGCTGCTGCCCGAATTTCTGCAGCAGCGCGTCGGGGGTATCCTGTCCGCCGAGCGAGAGCTGAATCATCGCATCGTTTGCCGGACTTCCGGCCAGCACCGCCTCCGCGAGGTTCTGGGTCTGCCACCCGGCGGGAAAGTCGATCCGAAAGCGCAGATCGGGGTGGTTGAAGCGGGCGCCCTCGAAGAACCCCTGCCTCGGATTCACGCCAAAGACGATCCCGTCGATGGCCCGCAGATAGGTATCCCGATTGACTGTGGCCCGCTTCAGGCTGTCGGAGGGCACCGAAGCCGCCCGCTGCTGCGCCTTCGCGAGGCGGTCCCCCGGATCGGGGTGGGTCGAGGCCCAGGTCGGCACCTTTCCACCCCCGGACAGAGCCTGCACCCGGCCCAACGTCGCATAGGTGTTGGTCATTTCGCGAGGGTCGTAGTTCGCCCGGCGCAGGTAGCGGAATCCGAGATCGTCCGCCTGCGCCTCATCGCTGCGGCTGTAGCTCAGGAAGAGCACCGCCAGCCCCTGCTGGATGCCCCCGGCGGCGCTGGCCACCTGCGACGACAGTAGCGAGCCGGCCACCAGGCCCAGGGTGGCAAGCTGCGCCCGGGTGATCTGCCTCGCGCTATGCCGGGCGGCGACGTGCCCCGATTCGTGGCCCAGCACGCCGGAGAGCTCGGCTTCGGAGCCCAGATAGGCCAGAATCCCGCGGGTTACGAAGATCTTCCCTCCCGGCGCGGCGAAGGCGTTCACCTCCGGGTCGTCGATCACCTCGAATGACCAGGGCAGGGCGGGCCGTTCGGTGACCGCCGCGATCCGCAATCCGATGCCCCGGACGTAGCGCTGCAGCCCCGAGTCAGGGTACAGACCAATGCTGGCGCGGGTACTCGCCGCCGTCTCGTTCCCCATGGCGACTTCCTGGGACTCGCTGACCAGGGAGATCTCGTTCTTGCCCGTGGCGGGATTGGTGGCGCAGGCGGCCCCGAGGGCCGCAACGGCGTAGATGGTCCATCTCATGACGCGCCTCTTTCCGGTATGTGCTATGTGCGCCTCGGCCGCGGTTCTGGGCTCCGCGGACCGTCGATTGCCTTCAAATGTCATGCTGAATCAGCCCACAAGATACAAGACGACGCTCACCCGCTGCCGCAACACTGCGAGCTCCTGACTGGAACTATCATTCTGCGTGGCCAACGACATTCCGCCCCCGCCCTACTCTCCGGGCAAGTGGAACACCGCCGAGATCGCGACCGATCCCCGGGTCAGCTTTCTGCTGGCGCTGGGCCGGGCGCTGCACGCCGGGGGGCACTCCTCGCAGGGGTTGGAAGAGATGCTGGAGCTCGCCGCGGCGCGGCTCGGGGTTCCCGGTGAATTCTTCACCACCCCGACCTCGATGTTCGTGGCGTTCGGCCAGGAGCAGGGGCAGCGCACCTTTCTGATCCGGGTGCAGCCGGAGGGTCCGAACCTGAGCCGGCTCGCCCGGGTCAAGACGATCCTGGACCGGGTGCTCGATGGGATGCTGTCGCCCGGCGACGGCGCCGTCCAGCTCCGCGAAGCCACCGAGGCGAAGTCCCCCTACCCCCGCTGGCTCAGCACGATCGCGTTCGCGCTTTCATCGGCGGCCTCGGCGGTCTTCTTCGGCGGGGGCCAACGAGAGATCATCCTGGCAGCCATCCTCGGCTTCGTTACCGGGCTGCTCGCGCTGGTTGCGGAGCGGATC
>JAYUAL010000468.1:0-3072 GCA_043741355.1 Gemmatimonadales bacterium
CACGCTCCGGCTCGGCGGGATGCTGCCCGCGGTGAGCATCAGGAATCTTCCCGGTGCCTACAAACGGCTCCAGGCCGACGGCTCTCCTCCGCCGGACTATCAGTCGAATGCCTTCTTCTTCTACTCTGCGGTAGTCGGGGCGAAGACCCACGTCGCCTCCATCGTGGCATCTTCGGGATGGCTGGGAGGGCCCGACGTAATGCTTGTCATGCCGGATCTGAGCGGTGTGCCGGGATTCGACGGTACCGCCCCGCCACCTGTGACGAGCACCGGGAGCTGGAGCTTCACCGTCTCCGGGATGTCGGGGGGGTCGCTCTGCAGCGAGGGCTCGCGGACCGCTACGGCGACGCGAACGGGGACGTTCTAAGAATGCGCCTCTCTCCGCTGCTTCTAGCCCTGACGTTTTCGGCGTCGGCCACGGCCGCGCTCTCCGCCCAGGCCCCGCGTCACCCGCTCGACGGGCTCTCCGGCGCCGAGCACTGGGCCGCGTACGATGCGATCCGGGCCCACTGGAAGACCGACTCCACCACCCGTTACGCCTACATGGGTCTGCATGAGCCGCCCAAGGCCTTTGTGGTGGCTTGGCGGCCGGGCCAACCGTTCCGTCGCGAGGCGACCGTTCACCTGGTGCAGGGCGGGAAGGGCTACGAGGCGGTAGTCGATCTGCAGGCCAGGACGGTCCTCTCGTGGAACGAGAGCCCCGGGCGCCAATACATGACGACCGAGAGCGAGGGCGAGGCCGTCGGCGAGCTGGTGATCAAGGATGAGCGAATCAGGGCCGCGCTCCGGAACCGCGGCTACACCGACTTCGACCAGATCCGCTGCTTCGACGCCAACAACCCGTACTTCGATCTGCCCGAGGAGAGGGGCAGGCGGATGGTGCGCGCGGCGTGCGAAGACGGTTACGGGCGGGTCTCCGGATGGGGCCGCCCGATCGAAGGCCTGGTCGCGGTCGTGGACGTCACGAACCTGAAGATCGTGCGGGTGCTGGACGACGGTGCCCGGCCCCGCGGCCAGCTGCAGGGGGAGCACGACGCCGAGGCCGTCGGGCCGGCCCGGGCGGCGACGGCGCCGATCCTGGTGATGCAGGCGATGGGGCCCTCGTTCAAGCTCGATGGCCAGGAGGTGACCTGGCAGAACTGGAAGTTCCACTTCCGGGTGGACCCGCGCCGCGGCATCGTGCTCTCCCTGGTGCGATATATGGACGGGGAGCGGGAGCGGCCGGTGATGTACCAGGGCTCGCTCTCGGAGCTGGTGGTGCCATATATGGACCCGAACGAACCCTGGGTGGCCCAGGCGTTCTTCGACCTCGGCACCTACCCATCGGTCTTCGGTGGAGTGGCCAGCACGCTCGAGCCCGGGCTCGACTGCCCCTCCAACGCAGTGTACGTCAACTCGATGGTGATGCAGGACAAAGGGGGGCCGGCGGAACGGGCCCGGGCCGCGTGTCTGTTCGAGCGGCTCACCGGCGACCCCGCGTGGCGGCACAGCCGCGACGGCAGCCGCGTCGTCGAGTCCCGCGCCCGCCGTGACCTGGTCCTGCGAATGATCCTCACCGCGGGCAATTACGACTACCTCTTCGACTGGGTGTTCCGGCAGGACGGGGCGATCTCCGTCAACGTCGGTGCCACCGGCGTGGACCAGGTGAAGGGCGCCAAGGGGAAGGACGCCACGGCGGGGCTGGACGACCTTTCCCACGGCCGTTTCATTGCACCATTCCTGATCGGTATCAACCACAGCCACCTGTTCTCCTTCCGTCTGGACCTCGACGTGGACGGCACCGCCAACAGCCTGATGGTAGACCGGCTGGTCACCGAGCGGCTGCCCGCGACCAGCGGCCGGAAGAGCATCTGGAAAGTGGAGAGCAGTCCCGCGAAGACCGAGTCGGAGGGGATGCGGCACTCGACCATGTCCGCCCCGGAAATCTGGCGGGTGGTCAATCAGGCGGTGAAGGGCGCCTACGGCGATCCGGTGGGCTACGAAGTCGGCGGTGGACACGGCGCGATGACGCTCATGCTGCCGGACGACTATCTCCAGAAGCGCGCCGCATTCACCGATCACACGCTCTGGGTTACGCCGTATCGGGCCGACGAGCTCTACGCCGCTGGGGACTATCCCACCGGCGGTGCCGCGGGCGACGGACTATCCAAGTGGACCTCGGCCAACCGCCCGGTCGCGGACACGGACGTCGTGGTGTGGTACACGCTTGGCTTCCACCATGTGCCGAGGCCGGAGGACTGGCCGGTGATGCCGGTAGCGTGGCATGGCTTCGAAATCCGTCCGGTGGGCTTCTTCACCAGAAATCCTGCGATCGATTTACCCAGGACACCCTAGTCCGTTCGTCTCTACGCGCTGATTGAATTTCAATCCCAGGGCCGAGCCGGACACTCTTCGATGGCGGGGCCACATGATTGCCAGTGGCTGGTGGGCTACCCGCCACCCATCTCCAGGTGGTGATATCAACGAATGGCGGGTCCGCCACGACGTTCGGGTTGCCTGGCACCGGTTTGGTCTGCACGACGAAGGTTGCGGTTCTCGCTCCCTCCTGGACTACCGCCACGCTCTGCAAGGACCTGGCATCGTGTAGCTCATGGGATCACGCTCACATTCAATTGCGTCGGCTTCGGCGCGGGCGTGAACACTCGGTCGTGGGCATCCTTCGCCGGAACCACCGTCAGGGAATAATTGCCGGCCGTCGGCCAGATTAGGCTGATCACGAATTCCTTCGCGGGGTCGAACGTGCAGATGCCCTTGCTCTGGGCGGCCTCCCACGAACAGGATCGCGGCGGCGGACCAGCGGGCCCATCCCTCGCGCTGGGCCGCGTTTGTCCTCGTGGGGGCATAGGCTCGGCCAAAGGTGAGGACGGGCGGACGGTGGGGACGCCAGTTTCGTCCTCACCGTCCCCACTGACCTCACCGTCCCCCCCGTCCTAGCATCCACCGCCGAACCGGGCGTATACTGGAGGACTGCACCCCCGTTTCTCCCAATCAGAGGACTTCGTACCATGAACATTCGTATGCTGGGTCTCATCGTGGGCGCAGGCCTTGCCGGCTGCGGAGAAAAGGCGCAGG
>JAYUAL010000469.1:0-7222 GCA_043741355.1 Gemmatimonadales bacterium
CCGGCCAGATGCTGGCGACCGTAGGCGAGGAGCCCCGCTTCGACCAGGTGGCGTTCGCCTCGCTCACCGCCGCGGACTTCAGCGCGAACGACCAGCTGGCCCGGATGCTGGGAGAAAACGAGTTCGGCGCCCTGTTCCACCAGGGGGAAAAGGACTCTCTTTACCTGGCGGATGTGGCGCGGCGGGTCATTCTGGTGGTGCTCTTCGACAACCGGACCACCCTCGGGCTGGTCAAGCTCCGGGTCCGGAACGTGGTGGAGGAGCTCTCGGCGCTCTTCACCGCGATGTTCGCCCGCGAGTCGGCGGGTGAGCGGGGGATGGAAACCGGCTTCGTGGGAGAAGCCGAGGACGAAATCGACAAACTCTTCGGAAGCTGAGGCCGCGCCCGCATGTCGCTCATCAACTACGCGTCGCGCGAGATCAACTGCAAACTCGTGTACTACGGGCCCGGGCTGGGCGGCAAGACCACCAATCTCGAATACATCTACGAGAAGGTCGCGCCGGCCAGCAAGGGGAAGATGATCTCGCTCGCCACCGAAACCGAGCGCACGCTCTTCTTCGACTTCCTTCCGGTCGATCTCGGCACCATTCGCGGGTTCAAGACCCGGTTCCATCTCTACACCGTTCCCGGCCAGGTCTACTACAACGCCTCCCGGAAACTGATCCTCAAGGGCGTGGACGGCGTGATATTCGTGGGCGACAGCCAGATGGAACGGATGGAAGCCAACATCGAGTCGATGCAGAACCTGTACGACAACATGACCCAGCATGGGCTCGACCTCACCCGGCTGCCTTTCATCATTCAGTACAACAAGCGCGATCTTCCCAACGCCGCGCCGCTGGCCCAGCTCCAGGACGCGCTCAACCCGGGATGGCCGGTCGAGGATCCGGCGCGGATGCGTCCGGTCAACGACCCCAACCGTCCCGGGGAGATGCTGGTGCAGGAAATGGACGGTGCCTGGATCGAGCGGGTGCCCTACTTCGAAGCAGTGGCGCTCCGGGGCGACGGGGTGTTCGATACGCTGCGGGCGATCAGCAAGCTCGTGTTGAAGACACTGGGGTAATCGGTCAGCGGTAAGCGGTAAGCGGTGAGCGGGCGCTCGCCGCAGCCCAACCCATCGCTCACCGCTCACTGCTCACCGACCATGAAATGGACCCTCCCGAACATCCTGACGGTGGCCCGGATTGCCATTACTCCGGTGATCGCGCTGCTGCCGTTTATCGACGGGTACTGGCCCAAGCTCGCCGCCCTGGTCGTCTTCATCGCCGCCGGGATCACCGATGTGCTGGACGGCCGGCTGGCGCGCCGCAATAACCAGGTCTCCGACTTCGGCAAGGCCCTGGATCCCATCGCCGACAAGTTGCTCCTCCTGGCCACGCTGGTCCCCATCTGGTGGATCTCTCGGCAACGCCATGACCTCTACGACATTCCGCTTTGGGGCAGCATCCCGCTCTGGGTCTGCATGCTGCTGCTGGGCCGTGAAATCGCCATGACGGCGTTCCGGGTCTGGGCTCGGGGTCGCGGCGTGATCATCTCGGCGCAGGGACCCGGCAAGCTCAAGACCGTCTTCCAGCACATCTTCATCGGCGGGACGATCGCCTGGTTCGCGTTCCGGGATGCCATGAAGCCGCTGGGCTGGGAGAGCTACCGCGCTGCGCTCTGGTGGAACCAGTTCCATGGGGCATTCGTGGCCGTGACGCTGTTCATCGCACTGGTGCTGACGGTGTATTCGTTTGTGGTCTATCTGTACCGGTATCGGGGGTTGTTCTCGCCGTCGGGGCGGTGAGCCCGTATGCGCGGGTCGGACGATCAATTTCCTTGACCCAAGTCCCGTGCACGTTGCGAGGATCGCCGAGAGTGAAGCGACCTTGTGATCGCCTGGATGTCACACGAGAGCGCCCCGGCTACTGCCGGGGCGCTTTTTGGTGTGGCCCCCTGCTGCTCAGGTCTATTTGTAGATCACGATTGAGCCGGTGAGAATTGGCCGGTTCACGCTGTTGTCGTAGACGCGTCCC
Source organism: Gemmatimonadales bacterium (assembly GCA_043741355.1). GTDB lineage: Bacteria > Gemmatimonadota > Gemmatimonadetes > Gemmatimonadales > GWC2-71-9 > JABFSM01. The sequence goes on from JAYUAL010000469.1 coordinate 2,017, forward strand.
CCTCCAACCTCGGTGATTCGAATCCTGAACGTATCCGGATCATCGTCCGTGGCCCACAGCATGAACTTGTAGAGCCCCGTGCCGTTGATGGTGCCCTCTCCCTTGAAATTCGCGCTATTGCCGGCGACCACCAGCCACTCGTAGCTCGAGCTCTTGAAGTTGAAATTCCCGGCTTTGAACTGGAACTCGGTGTTCCCGGTGGGTACCGTCGCTCCCTTTAAATATTTCGATACAAAGCCGAAGGTGGCTCGACCAACCAGGCTCGGGTCGGCCGCATAGGCACCGGCGGGCGAGTCGAACGTCCCGCCACCGGTCACGAACCCACCACTCGGATCATATATAACGACAAACGCATCGGCGGTCCGGCGGCCCGACGCTCGGTCCTTGTCGACGACCGTCAGGGTGACCGGGTACACACCTGGGGCCGCGTAGGTGTGACTGCCTGAACAGGTTGAACCAGACACAGAGCCTGGCTGGCCGCCGTTACCGTCGCCGTAATCCACCGTGCAGGTGTACGGCGTGTCATGCGAGGTGCCAGGATCACTGAAGGTGCCTGTCACCGTCACCGGCTGAGCCGAGATGCTCACCGGGGCCAGCGGCAGCGTAATCGCGTCCACGTTGGGTGCGACGTTGTCTACGGTCAGCGTGAACGCAGTCCGGCCCGCGCCGCCCTTTCTGTCGTCACCAGTGATCGTGACGGTCTGACTTTCGATTCGGCCGTCGCTGGTCGCGAAACTCCAGGACCAGGTGCCGTCACTATTGGCTCGAACCGTGCCCACCGAGGCCATGAGAATGACAACGTCTCCGTCCCCGTCATACATCCTCCCGGAATTCGACGCGACACCGCCTTCCGGCACTCTCACCGTCGGTCGATCGGCGCTGACGAACGGAGCTGTATTGGCTGGTACCGTCACATCGACGCTCTGGGTCGCCTGGGGCGCCGGGAAGTAACCGGCGCTGCCAGCCTGGTCCGCCGCGACCGTGCAGGTGCCGCCGGCGAGGAAGTCCACCGTGCTTCCACTGACGCTGCACGTTTGCGCCGTGAGCGTAGTAAATGTCACCGGGTTGCCGGAGCCACCACCGGTCGCTGCGACGGTGTAGCTGCCTCCCACGATCGGGGACACTGGGGGTGTCGAGATGAAGTTGATCGACTGGGAGGGAACATCGTTCACCCTCTCATCGATGCCCCAGAAGACCACGCTGCCGTCGGTTCGGACCGCACAGGCAAATCCATTGTAGCCGGCGCTTACCTGCGTGAAGGTCCCGCTCGGCGGCGTGGACGGATCGGCCGGATTGTTCCCCCAGCACGAGATGGTGGAGTCGGTCCTCACGCCGCCGAGGCACTCGTTTTCGTTGACAGGTCACCGGGCGGGCCGTACTATCCGATCGACTCGCCGGTCGCGAGTGTCCTGCCAAGGGGATGTTGCCATCCAGGATCTGCCGCTCGAGGTATTGCAGCAGTTGAGGTCATCACTCTTGGAGCGGCTGACCATGTATCCCGTCGCCGTCGGCACTTGCGGCCACGACACCACCGGCCCGTTTGGGCCCATCGTGACCGTCACCGAAAAAGCGCCTGGGACAACCCCAGTCTGGCCTGCAATCGGAGGCGAGACAGTTGGGCCGGCTGTTGTGGTCGTCGTGCTGACGCCGCGTGGGCCTGGCGACGGAGCAGTCGCGATGGTCTGCCCGCCGGTGCGCAGGTAAGCGAATTGAGCCTGCCCCGTGGCCGTCCCGCCGTTCGTCCTCGCGGTCACTTGGTAGATGTAAGTGCCTGAGATGGGTGGAGGGCTGTCCTGCCACGGCGGTCCGGTAAGGGGAGGACTCGTTGGTGACGTGTTATTGCAGCAGACCGGATCGGTGCTGAGCCAGTGTTGCACGGTGTAGGTCGCGGGTGCCGCTGGCGCCATCCAGTTGACGACAGGACCATTGGGCCCTTGAGTAACGGTGACGTTCGCTACAAATGTCGGGGTCGGGCCGGCGGTTGAAGCGGATTGCTGAGATGCCGTCTGGGACGAGTTCTGGGGAACGACCGGAAGAATGGGTCCGGTCAGAGCCGAAGCGGCCCCGGCGTTTCCACCACTCCCTGCATTTAGGGTCGGTGGCTGGGCCCGAGCCCGATCCGCAGACCGGCCAGGTAGACGGCATTTGCCCCCGCGTCCTGCCCCCCCAGCCACACCCGCAGCACGCGACCCCGCACGAATTGGCGGTCCAGGGTGTAGAGCCGTTGCCCGTTGGTATAGAGCTTCACCGTGGGCCCGGCAAACACCACTACGACTTGGGTCAGGTTCCCCGGGGTGGACGCCTTGAGATCCGCAGGCATGTCGGCCTGGTACACGGGACCGCCGCCCACCAGCATGAGCCCCGTCGGCGTCCAGCTGATCTGTGCCGAGGCCGGCCCCCGGTTCATGGCCGGGGTGCCTTCGAGCATCAGATCCTCGGGGTTGCAGCAGCTCTTGGGTATGATGTCGAATTCGAGGGTGAAGTCCTGGGGCAGCGCGTGCGGAAGGGTGATCAGCAGCTCCGAGGGCGAGGAGGCGCGCAGCATGTGCTGGCCGTTCTTGTCCACCACGGTCATCACCCCACTCAGCGCCTTGACCCCGGTAGGGAACTCGTCGAGCGGCGTGCCGGCCAGGTCGAGCGTGAAGAGGTAGGCGCGGCCTGGGGGCGGAGCGGCTTGTGCCGCGAGTCCACCGGCCGCGAACAGCCCCAGGCTCAGCGCGTTGAGGACGCACGAGATGCGCATGATCGAAACCCTCCGTTCAGGGAACCCCGGGCCTATTTGGTCGCAATGCGGAGCTTGGAGAGATGCACGGCGTGCTCTCCGTCGTCCTGCCCGCCCAGCCAGACCCGCAGCACCTTCCCTCGCACGAACTTCCGGGCACTGAGGGTGGTCAGCCGCTTACCGTTGGTGTACAGCTTGACGGTTCCGGCCTGGAAACTCACGTTCACCTGGGTGAGCGTTCCGGGGGTGGTGGCCTTGAGATCCTCGGGCATGTCGCCCTGGTAGACGGGACCGCCGCCGACCACCATGAGCCCGGACGGCGTCCAGCTGATCTGGGCCGATGCCGGCCCCCGGTTCATCGCCGCGGTTCCCTCGAACATCAGGTCTTCGGGATTGCAGCAGGCTTTGGGCGCCAGCTCGAACTCAATCGTGAAGTCCGCCGGAAGGACCTCCGGGAGCCGCACCAGGAATTCCGAGGGCGACGTGGCCTTGAGAGTCGGGGCCCCGTCCTTCGTGGAGATCTCCAGGTTGCCCCGAAGCAGCCTGATGCCCTTGGGTAGCGAATCCGGGAGGAGGTTCGAAAAGTTGAGCGCCCAGATCGTGCGGTGCCCCGGCACGAATCCCGACATCGTGGTGGTGCTCTGCGCGAGGCCCGGCTCGGCTCGGCCCACGGCGGCGGTCAGAAGCACAGCAAGCAAGGTCAGTTTTCGTTCCGGCATGGAGCAGTTCCTCGAAGAAGTCATGGAAGTGGAATGACCCGCTCTGCGAAGTTGTTGGCCGGCTTGGGATCCGGTGTGTCGCTCATCGCCACCACTCCGAATCCGCGCGCGACACCAAGGGGCGGCACCGTGGTGACCACGACTACCTCCCGGTTGCTCCGGGCCGGCATGTCGCCCAGCAGACACTCCACCCGAGCGCGCAGCTCGCTGATTCCGGTCGGGCTGGGACCGGCTCGGCACCCCGAACCCATGGTCACGATTCCCACACCGACCGGCAGCATGATCTCGACCCGGGCCGCCAAGGCGTCCCCGAACTCGGAGGCGACGACGATCCGCGCCGTCAGGTTGCCTCGGGCTTCCGAGACGGTCAGGCTCCGGATCGACAGATCTGCCTGCCAAAGGGTGTATTGTTGCTGCTGGGGGGGGGCGTCGAGATTCCACCCCAGGAAGCCGATGACCAGGACGGCGGTGAGCCGGTGCATGTGCCCTCTCGCTTCCGAATTGGGCCGATAAACCGTAGAATCGAAGGGCAAGCTACCGCGCCCTCATCAGGCCCGGATCAAGCGTTGTCAACCGATATCAACTCAGCGGAAATCCTTGCACCTCAAGACCATAGGCGGATTGTGGATCGAAGGAGGCCCGGCTCCGCCCTCGCTGGCGCCGAGGCAGCTGGCGCTGCTGGCGCTGGTGGCGGCCGCCGGGAAGAAGGGGGTGACCCGCGACCGAGCGATCGGCATCCTCTGGCCCGAGACCGGTGAGGATCAGGCCCGGCACAGTCTCTCCCAGACCCTCTATGCCCTGCGGAGGGATGTCGGCGATGAAGTGATCGTCGGGGCCACCCACCTTCGCCTGGCGCCTTCGGTCACCAGCGACATCGGCGAGCTCCGGTCGGCTTGGGTGGCCGGCGATCTCGAATCCGTGGCGAATCTCTTTACCGGGGATTTCCTCGACGGCTTCTACGTGCCCGGCGCTCCGGAATTCGAGCGCTGGGTCGAGGAGGAGCGCAGCGCGGTGGCCCTCGAGGGCCGGCGAGCGCTCGAGCGGCTGGCTCGACACGCCGACGAGAGCGGGCGGCCCGGGGACGCGGTGCGCTGGTGGCACCGCCTGGCCGGGCTCGATCCGCTCAGCGCGCCGTACGCCGCGAGCCACATGCGCGCGCTCGCCGCCGCCGGCGACCGTTCCGGCGCGCTGGCCCGGGCGCGGGCGTATCAGGAAGCGGTGCACCGCGAGCTGAACGCGGCGCCAGATCCCGTGGTCGTTCGGCTGGCGCAGTCCCTGCGCGCCGCGCCGGCGGATCTCGGACATGCGCAGCCTGCTCCTGCTCCGGCGCCGGTCGCCGGCGCTCCATCGCCGTCCTCCGCGGCACCGGTGCCGTCCGCACCAGTGATGGAGCTCGCGAAGCCGGCGGCTCGGGTGGCGCGATGGCTGATCCCGGTCTCGCTCCTCATCGTGGCGGCGATTGCACTCGTCGCGCGCGGATTCGGGAGCCACTCCGCCGGGCAACGCCCATTCCTGGCCGTTGGAGAGATCCATCCGGAGAACGGCGGCGACTCGACCGCGACCGACCGGGTGCTGCGCGACATGCTGGCCACCAGTCTCGCCGGCGTCGAAGGGTTGCAGGTCGTGGCGAACTCCCGGCTGGTCGAGCTGATGCCGCGGGGCGCCGACACCGCCCGGGGCGCAACCAGCGACGCCGCGCGCCGGGCCGGGGCGACCGAGGTCATCGAGGGAGAATTGGCGAGAGACGCCGCGGGCCTGGTCCTTT
>JAYUAL010000470.1:0-7190 GCA_043741355.1 Gemmatimonadales bacterium
GTCGAAGCTCTTGCCGTCGTGCTTGTCATTCGAGAGCGTGCTGCCGAACGCGACGTTGTCCGCGTCGCGGCCGGTCGGGTCCTTCATGAAGAGATCCGACTTGGAAATGGCCCACGTCTCCGGCTGACTCTCCTGGCCGAACAGGTGGATCTCGGCATCCTTGTTGATGGCGGGACGGAGGAGGGTGCCATTCTTCCGGACGCCGACGGTGATGTGTTCCTTGGTGATCATCAGCATGCCGCCGGAGCCGCAGCAGGGGTCGTAGACGGACCGGATCACCTGCGCGCTGCGAAGCTTCGCCTCGTCTCCCGCGAGCATCAGGTCCACCATCAGGTGCACCACGTCCCGCGGCGTGAAGTGCTCACCGGGATTCTCGTTCAGGGCCTCGTTGAACTTCCGGATCAGCTCCTCGAATACCGTCCCCATGGTGGGGTTGTCGACCCGGTCCGGGTGCAGATCGACGTTCTTGAAGCGTTCGAGCACCTGGAAGAGCAGCCCCGCTTCGTCGAGCTTGCTGATGGTATTGTCGAAGTCGAAGCGCTCCAGCACTTCACGCATATTAGGACTGAAGCCGGCAATGTAGTTCCGAAGGTTGGCCGCGAGGTGCGCTGAGTCGGCAAGAATTTTTACGAAATCGTAGCGTGAAGTGTTGTAGAAGGCGAAGCAGGCGACTTTGCGCAATTGGGCGTCGAGGCCCTGGAGTCCCTTGCCGCGGAGCTCGGCCTGACGTTTGAGTACCCGCTCCTTGGTGCCGGCCAGCACGCAGTCGAGGCGCCGGAGCACGGTGAGCGGCAGAATCACGTCCTGATACTTGCCGCGCTTAAAGGTGTCCCGGATCAGGTCCGCGACACCCCAGAGGAAGCTGACGACTTCGCTGTGATTCACCGGCCCTACGTCCCTGCCCCATGACATTTCTTGTACTTCTTCCCCGAGCCGCAGGGACAGGGATCGTTCCGCCCCACGGTCGGAAGCCCGCTCGACGACGGCCCAAGGCGGCCCATCGAGGTATCCACCCGGGGCGGAGGGGGCGGCGCCCCCATCGGCCCGGTGCTGGTGCGGGCCGGCCCGGAGAACAGCTCGTCGGTGCCCTTGCGTGGCGTCGCGATGGGCGGCGGCGGGGCCTGCCGGGGCGGCTCGGCGCTGACCTGGATCTTGAGATAGCGCTCGGTGAAGGTGGCCTGGATATCCCGCATCAAGTCCTCGAACATCTCGTAGGCTTCTTTCTTGTACTCCACCAGCGGGTCTTTCTGACCGTAGGCGCGATACTGGATCGCGTTCCGCAACAGGTCCAGATCGTAGAGGTGGTCCTTCCACTTCTCGTCGATGACCGCGAGCGTCACCTGCGAAAGCACCTGCTGGTCCACATCGGCGATGCCGATTCCTTTGCCGAATTCCTGGAGGTATTCCACCTTCCGGTGGAACGCCGCCTCTCCCTCGGTCACCGCCGCCTTGATCACCGCCGGCAAGTCCTTGACTTCCGCCGTGTTGGCGACGGCCTCCGGGGCCACCAGGAACTGCAGGGTCATTGCGTCGAGCAGTCCCTTGCGATCCCAGTCCTCGGGCCGCTCCGCGTCCTCCAGGAACTTGCGCACCGCGTGCTCCAGCGCGCTCGAGATCATCAGCCGCGCCTCGGCCTTGAGCTCCTCGCCCTTTTCCAGCGCGAAGAGGCGGAGCGAGTAGGCCACCTCGCGTTGCTGGTTCATCACGTCGTCGTACTCGAGCAGCCGCTTGCGGGACTGGAAGTTCTGCAGCTCCACCCGCTTCTGGGCCGATTCGATGGCCACCATCACCAGCTTGCCGGTGATGACCTCGCCCTCTTCGGCGCCGGTTCGATCCATGTAGCGCGCGATCCGGTCCGACCCGAACAGCCGCATCAGGTCGTCTTCCAGCGACAGGAAGAACAGTGAGGCGCCGGGATCGCCCTGGCGTCCCGCCCGACCGCGCAGCTGCCGGTCGATCCGGCGCGACTCGTGCCGCTCGGTGCCCAGGATCTGGAGCCCTGCTTCTTCGGTGGTCAGGTCGAGATCCTTGCCCAGCTTGATGTCGGTGCCGCGGCCGGCCATGTTGGTCGCGATCGTGACCGCGCCCTTCTGCCCCGCTCCGGCCACGATCTCCGCCTCGCGCTCGTGGTACTTGGCGTTCAACACCTCATGGGTGATGCCCCGCCGCTTGAGCATCTTGGAGAGCGTTTCCGACACGTCCACGGTCGTGGTGCCGATCAGGATCGGAAGCCCCAGGCCGTGCAGCCGCTCGATCTCGTCGAGCACCGCGTTGAACTTTTCCCGCCGGGTCTTGTAGATCCGGTCGGTGTGATCGGTGCGCCGGATCGGTTTGTTGGTGGGAATGACCGCCACTTCGAGCCCGTAGATCGAGTAGAACTCCGACTCTTCCGTCTCGGCGGTGCCGGTCATGCCGGCCAGCTTGTCGAACATGCGGAAGTAGTTCTGGATCGTGATGGTGGCGAGGGTCTGCGTCTCGCCTTTGATCTGAACCGCTTCCTTGGCCTCGACCGCCTGGTGCAGGCCGTCGGACCAGCGCCGGCCGGCCAGCACTCGTCCAGTGAACTCGTCCACGATGAGGACCTGGTTGTCCTGAACCAGGTAGTCCACGTCCTTCTCGTAGAGCGAGTGGGCCTGCAGCAGCTTGTGGATGATGTGCAGCTTCTCGCTCTTGACCGCGTATTCCGCCTCGACCCGCTGCCGTTCGGCCCGCTTTTCCGGCACGCCCAGGCTCGGATCCTTCTCGATCCGGTGCACCGCTTCGGAGATGTCGGGAACCAGGAACATCTCCGGATCGTCCGGCGACAGCGCTGCTGCGCCGCGGTCGGTCAGGTGAACCGAGTGGCCCTTTTCGTCGAGCACGTAGTAGAGCGACTCCTCGAGCCCGCGCATCCGCTGCTGCCGGGTCGGCAGCTTGCGGTCGGCGATGTAGTCCAGCTCGGCCCGCTGAACCAGCTGCTTGACGCCGGTTTCGTTGAGCATCTTGAGCAGCTTCTTGTTCTTGGGCATGCCCAACTGGGCCTGGAAGAGCTTGGCACCGGCCTCTTCCTTGGTCTTCTCGCCGGTCAGCAGCGGCTCGGCTTCGGCCATGAGCTGATTGACCACGGCCGTCTGGTTCCGGACCAGGTCAGCCACCGGACGATTGTAGATCGTGTACTTCTCGTCGCCATCGTTCCCGACCGGACCACTGATGATGAGGGGAGTACGGGCCTCGTCGATCAGGATGGAATCGACTTCGTCCACGATCGCGTAGGCGTGCGCGCGCTGGACCCGCTGGTCCAGGGAGAACACCATGTTGTCGCGGAGGTAGTCGAAGCCGAATTCGTTGTTGGTGCCGTAGGTGATGTCGGCGTTGTACGCGTCGCGCCGCGCCGGGGATGACGGCTCGGTATCGTCAATGCACCCGACCGTGAGACCGAGGTACTTGTAAATGTGCCCCATCCACTGCGAGTCGCGCCGGGCCAGGTAGTTGTTGACGGTGACGAGGTGCGCCCCCCGCCCCGCCAGCGCGTTGAGGTACAGCGGCAGCGTGGCGACCAGCGTCTTGCCCTCACCGGTGGCCATTTCCGCGATCCGGCCCCGGTGGAGCTCGATGCCACCAATGAGCTGTACGTCGTACGGCACCATGTCCCAAACCAGCTCGTGCCCGGTTACCATGACCGTCGTGCCCATGAGCCGGCGGGTGGCCTCGCGCACCGTGGCGAACGCTTCGGGCATGAGCTCGTCCAGCACCGCCTTGAGCGCTTCCTTGTACTGGGTCTCCACCGCGTGGGCCCGCTCCTCCAGCGCCATCCGCTCGGTCGGGTCCTCGCAGTGGTGCTTGGCGCGACGGACCTCTTCCAGCTCCTGCTTGAGCGTGCCGGTCTTCTCGGCGATCCGGGCCCGGAAGCTGGCGGTCTGTCCTTTGAGCTCATCCTCGCTCAGGCCGGACAACCGCTTCTCGTGCTCGTGAATCTGCAGCACGACCGGCATCAGGCGCTTGACCTCGCGCGCCTGCCGGGTTCCGAAAACCTTTTCGACCATCGTCTTGATCATGCGATCCTATTCTTCCCGGTACAGCCGGTGCGCGGCGATGTAGTCCACCACCGCGTCCGGTACCCAGTAGCGAATTGACTGGTGCATGCGAACCCGGGTGCGAATATCCGTGGACGAGATGTCCACTCGCGGCACCGGATGGGTACCACCCTCGCCGCCCCGCGCGAAGATCTCGATGCGCGCCAGTTCTCGTATCGCTTCCGCTTCGCGCCACCGCGGCAGCTCCTGCGCCGCATCGGCGCCCAGCAGCAGCACCAGCTCGGCGTTCGTGCGCTCCGCGCGGAAGGCGCGTAGCGTGTCCACCGTGTAGGACGGCCCTTCCCGTCCGAGCTCGGCCCGGCTGGCGCTGAGCCGCCCGGCGCCGCGCACCGCCAGCTCCACCATTGCCATGCGATGCTCGGCGGTCGCGCCATGACCGGTGCGCTTGAGCGGTTGGCGGCCGGCCACGACCAACCGCACCTCGTCCAGCTCGAGCCGCTCCCCCAGCGAGGTGGCCGCCAGCAGGTGGCCGTGATGAATCGGGTCGAACGAGCCTCCGAAGATTCCAATCCGCACGCTACGGCTTCTCCGGCACTCCGGTACCGCCTGGGACGGTCGCGGGCGCCACGGGGCAGAGCCGGCGCGGTCCGGCGGGATCGGGATGATACTGCACAATGTAGGCGCAGGTTTCCTTGACGTCTTCGGCGTAGCCCACGCGCTGATAGGACCGGAGCAGGTGCTCCAGCGCGCCCGGCACCACCGCCGAGCGGGGATAGGTCGCGATGAGCCCGCGCAGCATCAGAATTGCCGAGTCGTCCGCCTTGTACTTGAAGTAGAACAGCGCGCTCTGGTACTCTTTCTCGGCAAACTTCTCCCCGAGCTCCGTAATCCTCTGCCCCGCCCGCGCCGCGGCCGGCGTGTTCGCGTAGCGGGTCACCACCTCCTGATACACCGTCCTGGCGGTCTCCCCGTACGTAGGGTCCAGCTCGGCCCGGCGCCACAGATCGGCGTACGCGTCCCCCGCCCGGATCAAGGCTTCGGGGGCGAGCGGATCTTCGGGACGCTCATCGGCCACCCGCCGGAACTCGCGCACCGCCTGGAGCTGGCTTGCCTGGGCAAAGAGGATTTCGCCCAGGAAGAAATGCATGCGGAGGTATCGCGGATCGGTGGTCGTGAGGAGCGGCGCCAGGAGATCGAACTGCTTCTGGGCTTCGCTCCACTTCCCGCGGTTGAAGGCCCGCTCGGCCACATTCCAGAGCGAATCGGGCGCCATCGGCGCAAGCCGCGGGGTGGCGCCCTCGGCCCGGTGGCGGCCACAGGCCGTGAGGCCCGCGAATGCCAGCAATAGCATGGAGCGCGACCGGTTCTTCAACGCAACTCCTCCAGCGGCGGCGGCGCGGAGCCACCGAGCGCATTGAGCTTTCCCGTGGCCAGTTTGGCCAGAGAATCCGGCACTCCGGCCGCCGAGACTACGGTCTGATACGCGATCGCCGCGCCGAGCACATCGCCCTGGCGGAGGCGGGCGTCTCCGATCCCGATCTGGGCGCGCCATCCCGACGGCGTCGCCGAGGCGGCCGCGATAGATGCCTCGAACCACCGCTCCGCCGTTTCCGCCTGCTCCCCGGCGAGCGCATCGAGGCCGAGCCGGAGCGCGCAGGCGCTCACCCCTTGGGAAGCGCTGGCCCGGAGGCCCGGATCCCGGGTGCGCCGGAGGACAGTTTGCAGCGTCCGGGTCGCGGTCTCGCAAGCGGTGGTGACGCGCTGGGCGCTCCCAAACGCCACCAGCAGGGAGTCCACCCTGCGGCCATCGGAGGCCGAGGCCAGCGCAGCCGGCAGCGCGCCCAGTGCCTCCTGGGCGGGCAGTCCGCTCGCGGGCGCCAGGGCAAACCGTCCCAGAGGCCGCCCCGGCGCCACGGTTCTGATCGCTCGTACCGCGCCGGCCAGGTGCACCAGATCGCCCGGCCCGCCGCGCTCGGCCAGATGCGCTACGCGCTCGAGGCCGGCGGCCGCCTCCGCGGACCGTGACGGATCGGCCGTTTCGAGCGCTGAGAACGCCTCGATGGCCGTCGCGAGGGCCCGATCGTGCAGCGCGGCGCCGCCCAGCTTGGCCCAGACCCGGGTCTGGGCACCGCTCTTCTGCGCGGCTTTGTACTCCGCGATGGCATCGGCGTAGCGACCTTCCCGGTACGCCCGATCGCCCAGGCGCTCGTGGTCGGCGGCGGCCGTGGCACACGCACCTCCGAACAGCGCCGCCGCCGCGATCACGCGGATCATCCGGGCAGGCGCCCCGCCATGGCGAGATAGGCCTCGACCCGCGCGTTGTTCGGGCGGCGGGCCTGGCAGCGGGACCAGATTTCGCGCGCGGCGGAGGCGTCGCCTGCCAGATAGTGCGCCAGCCCGAGCGAAGCCATCGCGTCGATGAAGTCCCCGTGCTCGGCAAGAATCCGCTCCAACTCCTCGCGAGCCTCGAGCGGGCGGCCGGCCTCCAGGAGAAGCCGGGCCAGCCGATAGCGCAGATCGTGAAAGGCCGGACCGAGAATTACGGCGCGCCGGAATTCGTCGATTGCCTCGGTGATCGCGCCCGCTTCGGCGTATGCCATGCCCAGCTCCGCGTGCTGATTGGCCAGCCGCGCCGCGACCGGACGGGAGAATCCTCCCGCCGGCGGCTGCCCGTGCACCGCTGCCGCGCGGAATGCCTGCTCGGCTTCTTCGCCCCGCCCCAGCTCGTTGAGCAGGATGCCGCGGTGGATATTGGCCTCGATGTACCGGGGGTTGAGTCCCAGAGCCCGCTCGAACTCCGCCAGCGCCCGCTCCTTGTGGCCAAGCAGGGCGAGAGAGAGACCTAAGAGATGATGCGCATCGGCAAAGCTTCGACCCGACGAGATTACCTCTTCCAGCAGATGCACCGATCCGTAATAGTCCTGCACGGTGAAGCGCTCGCGCGCCTGGGCAAGCAGATGGTCCGCGCTGATCTGCATTCCACTCCGTCCGTGGCTTGGGTCGGCGGCGCCGGAGCGGACCCGAGGGGCAGGAGACGGCCCCCCGACACCGACCGGGGTGAACCGTTAAAGATAATGGAGGGATCAGCTTAAGACGATTTTGCGGAAATGCTGGTTGTGCCCTAGTTCCAGTGTAACAGTTCTCAGGGGGCTTCCGCCTCGGGGTCGAATAAGCCCT
>JAYUAL010000471.1:0-3051 GCA_043741355.1 Gemmatimonadales bacterium
GCGGTCCCCCGTCGCACCTTCTCCGCTGCTCCTACCTGGGAGAGCGACGATCTCGCCGAGGACGGCCGCTGGCTCCTGGCCCGGTTGTCGGACGGAGGATTCGACCAGGCGCTGGCCGTGGACCTGACGATTCCCGGTCTCGACATTCCCGTCATGTATATCGCCGTGCCCGGAGCCGCTCCCATGGGAGGGTTCGAAGCACCCTCGACCTCTTCTCCATGAGGGTCATCGTCTTCGTTGGACCCACCATCGCCCGGGGCGAGGCCGAGGGCCTGCTCCGCGCCGTCTATCTCCCACCCGCGTCGCGGGGAGATGTCTATCTCGCCGCACAATCGCGCCCCTGGGCCATCGGCATCATCGACGGTTTCTTCCACCGCGTCCCGGCGGTCCTGCACAAAGAGATACTCTGGGCGATGTCCCGGGGCATCCATGTCTACGGCGCCGCCAGCATGGGCGCCCTGCGTGCCGCGGAGCTTGCGGGGTTCGGAATGGTCGGGGTGGGCCGGATCTTCGAAGCGTATCGTGACGGCGCGCTCACCGACGACGACGAGGTGGCCCTGGTCCACGGGTCCTCGGACACCGGCTACCTGCAGGGCTCGGTGCCGATGGTCAATATCCGTGCGACGCTGGCCCGGGCGCTGGAGGCCGGAGTCATCCAGGCGGAGGCGCACGGCGCGCTGGTGACCGCGGCCAAGGGCACCTTCTACCCGGACCGGACCTGGGAAGGCCTGCTTCGGTCCGGCGTCGAGCATGGGGTCTCGCCCCGGCAGTGCGAGGCGCTGGCCGCCTGGCTGCCGTCCGGCGGGGTGGATCTCAAGCGGGCCGACGCGGTCGAGCTCCTGGCGCGTATCGCGGCGGACGCGGCCCGGTCGCCCGAGCCCAAGCAGGTGTCCTACCGGTTTCACAGTACTACCATCTGGGAGCAGCACTGCAACAGCTTCGATGGACGGGGCGCCGACGACACGCCCGGCGCCGAAGAGTCCCTCGGGGACGAGGTGCTCGACGAGCTCCGGATCCGCGGCAACGACTATGCGGTCGAGCGGGACCGGGCGATGACCCGGGTGCTCGCCGGGGAGCTGGCGCTGCGCCAGGGCGATACCCTCGATGCCGTCGATACCGAGCAGGCGGTCGCGGCCACGCGCCGCTCCCACGGTCTCGACGACGAGCGGCGCCGCGAGGACTGGATGACCCGGAACGGGCTCTCCCGGGAAGACTTCACCGGTCTGATGCAGGACGAGGCCCTGGTCCGGGTGATTCTTGCCCGCTACCGGAGCTGGATTCCGCGATACCTGTACGATTCGCTCCGGCTGAGCGGCAAGTACCCCGAGATGGAAGCCCGCGCCCGCGACAAGCAGCGCGCCCTCGCCCGCTCAGGACTCTCGTCCCCCTCCCTGGCCGATGCCGGGATGTCCGAGCCGGAGCTGTGGCGCTGGTTTTTCGAGATCGTCCTGGAGCGCCCGGTGCCCGACGACCTCGCGGCCTTTGCCGCCGCCCAGGACTATGCCGACCTCGACCTGATGCGAAGAGCCGCGCTCCGAGAGCTGCTCTATCGCAAGAAGACCGCGGCGCCTTCCCTTGCGCCACACCTGGTGTCCCATGGTTGAGCCTGGTGGAGACGTGCTGCGGCTGGCCACGCTCCTCGCCAGCGACCTGGTGGACAGTACTCGCCTCATCGAGCGCCTCGGAGACGACAACGCGGCGGAAGTCTTCCGATCCCACGACCGCCTCGCCCGGGATCTGCTCTTGGAGCATCACGGCCGCGAGATCGACAAGACCGACGGCTTCCTGCTCCTGTTCGGCCGTCCCACCGACGCGGTCCAGTACGCCATCGCGTACCACGACCGCCTGGCCGAGCTGGCCGCGGAGCGGGGGCTGCGCCTCGAGGCGCGAGTAGGCATCCACGTCGGCGAGGTGGCGCTCAGGGAAAACGAGGCATCGGACGTCGGGCGCGGCGCCAAGCCCGTCGAGGTGGAGGGGCTCGCCAAGCCGGTGGTCGCCCGGGTCATGTCGCTGGGGCTCGGGAGGCAGACGCTCCTCACCCACGTTCCCTTCGATTTCGCGCGCCGCGGAACCCTGGGCACCCGGCTCGCCGACCAGGGCCTCTCGTGGCTCGCCCACGGGGCCTACCTCGCCAAGGGGCTGGAAGATCCGATCGAGATCTTCGAAGTCGGCCGCACCGGTTTCGCACCGCTCACCGCTCCGGTCGAAACCGAAAAGATCCGCCGGGTCCCTGATCCCGACGCGATCATCGGCTGGCGGCCCGCCCCCGGCGTGGAGATGCCCGGCCGGCCCAACTGGATTCTCGAGGAAAAGGCCGGAGCGGGCGGGTTCGGCGATGTCTGGCGGGCCGCCCACCGCAAGACCGGCGAGCAGCGAGTGTTCAAGTTCTGTTACGACCTGCCTAAGCTGCGCGCGCTGAAGCGCGAAGTCACCCTGGTCCGCCTGCTCAAGGAAGAGCTCGGCGACCGCCGGGACATCGCGCGGATCATCGACTGGAATTTCGACCAGGTCCCCTATTTCATCGAGTCGGAATGGACCGAGGCGGGGAGCCTGGACCGCTGGCTGGCCGCCCGCGGCGGGGCCGCCGCGGTGCCCATCGCGGTGCGCCTCGAGATCGTCGCCCAGGTCGCGGACGCGCTGGCGGCGGCGCATTCGGTGGGTGTGCTGCACAAGGACATCAAGCCCTCGAACATCCTGATGAGCGCGGGGGCCGAGGGTCCCCGGGCAATTCTCACCGATTTCGGCATCGGGCTGCTCACCGACCGCGACCGCCTCGAGCAGGCCGGCATCACCGCGATCGGATTCACGGCGCTGGGGATGGCGGATTCGGAGACCGGTGTCGGCACCCAGCTGTACCTGGCGCCCGAGATCCTGGAGGGGAAGCCCGCCACCGTCCACGCCGACGCTTATTCCTTGGGCGTGATTCTGTTTCAGCTGGTGATCGGAGATCTCTCCAGGGCCGTGGGCGAGGGCTGGGAACGGGAGATCGACGACTCGCTGCTTCGCGAGGACATTGCCGCGCTCGTGGACGGTCATCCCGATCGCCGGATC
>JAYUAL010000472.1:0-3038 GCA_043741355.1 Gemmatimonadales bacterium
TTTCAAGAGCTCGAACGAGCGCTCGAGGAAAGCCACCGAGAGATCTGGTTGATGGGCATAGCCGGCCCGACCGGAACGCGCGCCCCGAAACCAGCGGAACCGGTCCGCCAGGTAACGGCGCTGCTCGGGCGCCAGCGCTTCGGCGCGGACCCAGGGTGGGTTGCCGGCCACCAGATCGAAGCCGCCGCGCGCGAACACATCGGCGAAATGGGTGGGATAGTGAAACCAGGGCAGCTCGGCCGAGCGCTCCAAAGCACGCAGCCAGTCGCGAGCTCGCCGCCGGGTGGAGCGCAGCTCCACGAGCCGCGCTTTCGCGGCGCGGTCGAGTCCCTGACGCCCGCCGAAGAGCGTGGGGCTCCGGGCCGCCTCGAGAATCTCGGAAATCATTTCGTCGGCCGAGGCCACCGCACCCTCCAACGCCGCAGTCGCGATGTCCCGCTCCGCCCCGAGCAGCGCAGCCACCGCCTGGCGCTTGGCGGGTCCGCTGCTCCGGACGACCGCCCCGCGCAGCCCGGCGAGTGTCGCCGCGCGGGCCGGGTCCGGCGGGCGGAGAGGCAAGCCGAAGCCCGGGTCGATCAGACTGTCGCCCTGGCGAATCAGCGCGTCGAGGTTGGGAAGCGGGGCCACGTTTTCAGGCTGCTCCGAGGTATCGGCGGCCACGACCTCGAGCCAGAGCCGTAGCTCCGCGAGCCGCACCGCCGCCGCGTTCCGGTCGACGCCGAAGAGATTGGTGGCGAGAACCCGGCGCAGTCGGGCGGCACGCCGCACGCCGGGAGCGCCGGGACCCGCCAGCAGGCGCAACGCACCAAGCAGGAAGGCCCCGCTCCCGACCGCCGGATCGAGCAGGCGGACGCTATCCAGTGCCCGCCGGGTGTTTCGGTCCGGTTCGTCCACCCGGCGGCGCGCCGCGGCCCACCCGATATCACAGCGTTGCTTCAGCCAGGTGGCCAGCCCATCCCGGAGCACCGCGTCAACCAGCGCGGCCGGGGTGTAGTAGCTCCCGGTGGCATGCCGCTCGCCCGGTTCCATGACCCGCTCGAACACGCGGCCCAGCATGTCGGGGGCAATGGCTTCCTCGGACCCCGTGGAGAGCGTGAAGTGGAAACGCTCGAACAGGGTGTCGAAGGCCTCGCGGAGCACCGGGGTTGGCAGGGGACAGCGCCAGCGGCGCTCCATCGGATGGGGCTCGAAGAGTCCGCCGTTGAGAAAGGGAACCGGCCCGAAGCGGCGGGCCAGCGCGCCACGCACCTCGTAGGGCCGGTTGAGGGTGCCGAAGAACAGCGGCTGAAGGAGATCGCGCTGGAGGGATCTGCGCGCGGCGAGGCAGCGGTCCACCTCCTCGCGCAGGAATCGGGGCCGGCCCGCGAGCCACCCCTTGGCCTCGACGAAATAGAGAAAGAGAATCCGGGTGAGCTGAAGCAGGGCCAGGGCATGACGGTCGGCGAGCGGCATCCGGCCGGGGAGCACCCCGATCAGCGATTGCAGTGAGCTGCTGAACGCGGTGAAGAAGCGCTCGTCCACCCGGCGCCCGGAAAGCGCCTCCGCGATGCGGAGCGCGGTGGCGACACCGGTTTCGTCTTCCCGCGCGGCGCAGCGCCGCAGCCGGGCAAGATCGAGCGGGTCGAGGGCGTTGAGGAAGAGCTCGAGCGGGCGGGAATCGAGAGCGGCGACGCTCAGCCGGCGAGCCGGACGGTCCAGGCTCAGGACCGCGCCGGGGACTCCGCGCGCGGCCAGCGCCCGGGCCGCCTTCCGAACGATGGCGCCTCCCGGACCGGCGAAGGCATACCAGGCGAAGCCGGCGTGACCGCCCACGATGGCTGCGGCCCCGCCGCCCGAGAAGCTGCCACGGGGCAGCTCACGAAACTCGGCGGCGTAGCCCAGCGCCGCGCAGAGCCGCGAGAGATCTTCGAGCCGGTGAATGGAGTGGAGCAGTTCCTCGAGCGCCATCGCGAATGCATCTTCGCGAGCGCAGGCACCCGATTCGGTCTCATTCTGGCGCCGATTGGCGCTAAATCACCGGGGCCACGCGAGGTGACGCAACCTCACTGCAGCTTGATTTTCGCGATCCGTCCCCGCGGTCCCACCATCCAGCCAGTCTTCGAGCTCGCGAATGCAACCGCCCAATGATTGGCGGCATCGAGCGGCGCCCAGCTGCCGCCGCCGTCCCGGCTGATGCTCGAGCCGCCGGGACCGGTCGCGATCAACGTTCGGGGTCTGCCCGGAACCGTCGCCAGCCCGTATACGGTTCCTCGGAAAGCCGGTTCGCCCAAAAGCCGCCAGGTCCGGCCGCCATCGGTGGTGCCCGCGACCCGCCCGGTGGGAACCTTGGTGGAATCTTCGCTGCCCGCGGCAACTCCCCTGAGCCGGTCCCGGAACACCAGTGTGAAGATGCCGGCGCCCGGAGCCCGGTGCCCGATTGGCGTGATGGCGCTCTGCCAGCTCCGGCCTCCGTCTGCCGTGCGGAGCACCCGGGCGCCCTGCTTCCCGCCGATCGTCCCGATCCAGGCGTAGCCGGGACGCTTCGCGACCACGCAGGTGCCGCTCGCGGCCGGCGATCCCTCGCCGCTGTCGGCCGGTGGCGCGGCCACGTCGGGCAGCAGGGTCCAGTGATCGCCGCCGTCGTCGGTGAGCAGGATCGGGATACGGCCCCGGACCGCGTCGCTGATGGCGATGGCGCGCCGACTGTCCCAGAAGGCAAAGCAATCGTAGAAAGCGGCCGGTTCGTGGTTCTGAAACTGCAGGGTCCAATGCTCGCCGCCGTCAGTGGTGCGATAGATTCGGGCGCTGTCACCACTGGGAATGGAGAGCAGCCACGCCGTCAGCGAGTCGACGGCCTGTACGTCGCGGAACTGGACCCCTTCCGCGCCCGGCACCACGCCGGCCCGCCAATGGACGCCGCCGTCCGTGGTGCGAAGAAATGTTCCGCCGCCGCCGCTGGCCCACACAACGCGGTCGTTTACCGGGTGGAGTCCGATCAGCGACTGGGTGGTGTTGCTGACCTGTGGTGTGACGGTCTGCGCGAGCGGTTGTTTCGGAGC
>JAYUAL010000473.1:0-7125 GCA_043741355.1 Gemmatimonadales bacterium
AATGCGGGACCGGGAGCACACCTTCGCGAAGCCCCCGGGCGTGTACCGGGTGCTGGTGCTGGGAGACTCCTTCATGGAGGCGTTGCAGGTCGAATTCGAAGCATCCCTCCCGAGTCTGGTGGAGCACACCCTTGCGGAGCGGAGCGGCAAACGGATCGAGGTGGTGAACGCGGGTGTGAGCGGGTGGGGCACTGGGGATGAGTTGCGCTACCTGACCCAGTACGGATTCAGCTACCAGCCTGACCTGGTGCTGGTGGCGATGACGCTGCACAACGACATCAGCGACAATCTGCGCGAGGAGTGGTATGCGCTGCGTGGCGAAACCCTGGTCGAGCAGCCCAAGGTGCCGATGTCGTCTCCGCGATATGGGCTTGTCCAACTGAAGGCTTTCCTGGCCACCCGCTCGCAGACCTATCAGCTGTGGCGGAAGGTCAAGCACGGCGGCGAGATGCAGAGGGTCGGTGCGGAGCTGGATCGTCACATTGTCGAACTCTTTCGCGAACCCCCCACCGCGAACATCGAACACGGGTACCGCCTCACCGAGTTGCTGCTCGAACGCATGGATTCCGTGACCCGAGCGCACGGGGCCCGCATGGCCATGGTGCTGCTTCCGCTTCGGGTTCAGTTGTCGGACTCCCTCTTCTCCGAGTTCGTCCGCTCCGCGGGCGCAAGCCTGACGCAAATGCCGAGCGAAAAGCCGCAGCGCCTGATGACGGAAACCGCGGCCCGGCTCGGCGTGCCCGCCGTCGATCTGCTGATGGCCTTTCGGCAATGGACGGCCTGGGGTAGGGAGCCGCTCTATCTCGAACGCGACGGCCACTGGAACGCCGCCGGTCACAAGCTTGCGGCGGAGGTTGTTACGGAAGGGCTCCTCAAGGCCGGGGTGCTTCCGTAGGTGACATCGAGTTCTGCGGGCCGGATCCAAACCGTCGATGCCCTGCGCGGGATCGCGGCCATGCTGGTGGTGCTTTTCCACCTCCACGGCGCCATCTCCCGGACCGCCATCGGATGGCTCTGGGGCCCCTTCGATTGGATCGCGCGGAACGGCTTCCTGGGCGTAGACATTTTCTTCGTCATCAGCGGCTTTGTCATCGCCCTTACGGTCAGCAAAGGCGCTCCCACCTTCTCGTATTTCGGCCGGTTCATCCTCCGGCGCTCAATCCGGCTCGACCCACCCTACTGGTCGGCGATCGCGCTCGAGCTCCTGCTGTTGCATCTCACGCTCCGCTTCTTCTCCGATGTCGCCGTCACCCTGCCCACGACTCCCCAGCTGCTCGCGCATCTGCTATACGCCCAGGAACTGCTCGGGTACGGCCATGTGGTCGACAGCTTCTGGACCCTCTGCTACGAGATCCAGTTCTACGCCTTCTTCGTTGGCTTGGTGGTTCTCCAGCCATTGCTGCCCGAACGACTTCGCGGTCCCCGATGGATTGGGTCGTTCTGCGCTGTTCTTTTCGTTGTTTCGCTCTGGATGCGCTATTGGCGGCCGGAGTGGCTTCCCCATGGACTCGCCATCGACCGCTGGTATCAGTTTTTCATCGGGGCGCTGACCTGGCGTGCGGTGGCAGCGCCGGGCCGGATGGCGGCATTGGTGGCGGCCTGGGCCGGACTCGCAACGGTGGTGATCGGTGGAGGCAAAGGCGGGATGCAGCTTCTGGCGATTGCGGTGTCGGCCTTGCTCGTTGTCGCCGCCCGGAAGCCGCAATGGGGGCGGGTGCTCACGCTGCGGCCGCTCCGCTTCCTGGGAGCGATCAGCTACAGCCTTTACCTCTACCACGCCTCGGTGGGCTGGCGATTCGTGAGCCTGATGCAACGGCTGATCCCGGCGCCCTGGGATCCCCGGACCGCGATCGTCGTCTACGTCCTCGGAATCGCCCTCAGCGTCGGCGTCGCGGCGGTGCTGTGGTGGTGCATCGAACGCCCCTGCCTCAAGTTCTGCCGCCGGATTCGTCTTCCGCTCCGGGCGGATCAGCCTGCGTTCGACGGCGGAGAGGCACCGGCGGTTGCCGCAGTCGCCCGTTGAATGCTCCGGCTACGCCCGCCGGCGCTTTGGCCCGATCTTCCGTCCAAGCAGATCCCAGGCCCACCGCCACTGCATCCGCCGCCATTCTTCCCGGGGGAGGCCGGCGGATCCGTTCCGTTCGGCCCGGAGCCAGTCGAGCAACTCGCCAACCGGCACGAACCACCCGGGCTTTGCGGCGAGCCGCTCGAGCAGCCGCCGGGTGTCCGGATGCACTTGACCCGTGGTGGCGAATCCTTTTCCGAGGTGGGTCGCCACGATGCACACCCCCCCTTCTCGCTCCAACCAGTCCTGGTTAGCAGGGCTGATCAACGCGTTGAAATCGTGCACGTCGTTCGCATCGGACGCCGAGAACCACCATGCGGGGGCGGCCCGCCGGGCGTCCCGGTACGGCATCGACGGATTGATACGGGACACGTTGATCTGGGAAAACGTCAGGTTGCGGATGTAGGTAATGCCCCCCGCGAGGTCACCCCACCACCAGGGCGATCCCGGGACATGTCCCTGGTAATATCCTCGAGGCCTTCCCTCGAACGGCGCATAGAGCGCCCGTAGGACAGGGTCGTCCAGCCGATCGACGCCCCAGTACAGGTTTTCCTGGTTGTAGGCGTGGTTGGCGTAGACCCGAGGTGGTCCGCCGAACAGGGTGTGAAACTTGGCCAGCGCGCGCTCGGTCCGTTCCCGCCGGGAGCTTTCCATGGTCGCGCCATGATAGGCAATTTCGAACCCGCGACGCTCCAGCCAGCGAACGAATTCCAGGTAGGTCGGATCCTCGAGGGTCTCCGAGCTGCCGAAGTCCCGGCTCCCTTCGGGACAACCGACCGGCCAAACGGTCTTGGTGGTGCGAAGCCCCAACCCATCCAGGAGGCGATACACCGGTTCGACGTTGTCGACGGTGGCGACGTCGGTGTCGTCCATGATGGTGAAGGCGAACCGGCGCTCCTCCGGGAATTTCATTCCCACGACACCTCGAACAGCGCGAGCGCGTCCTGATGCGCATCGGCGTATGCCCGGGCGTCGAACGGCCACAGATCACCCTCACCGGTGCCAAAGGCCGGATCCTGGACGAACTGCCGGAACGGAGCGTTTCGGTCGGTGGCGATCGTGCGGATCGCTGTCGGCAGAATGCCGCGTCCGGTGAGGGCGCTGAGGAAGGCGGACTCCACCCGCCGCTGGAAAACCCGGCACGACATCACCAACGCCTCGATCGTGCCTTCGGGGCCGAGCAGGCAGGAAATGATTTCGCCGTGACTGCCGGAGCGGTCGGCGAGCGATGCACCGAGGAGTCTGCCACCGCGCGCCAGGACCGCTTCGATCTCTTCGGTCGTCCAGCGGCGTCCGTTCGCGTTGAACTGGTTGGTCTTGTTGATGAGCTGGACCGCCCGGGTCCGGTCACCCTGGGAGCGGTCGTGGACGATGAGCCGCATCCGGAGATCGCCGAGAAACCGGGTGAGGTCGGCTCCGTCTGAGTCTGCGGGCGCCAGCCCCTCGAGGCGACGGCGATACATCCCGGTGCGTTCCCGGTCCTCCGCGGTAAGCTCCCGGCGTCCGAAGAGGGCGGAGAGCTGATCCAGCAGCCCGGGCAATCCATCGTCCCGATCGGGGAACCGAAGCACCTGCACCGCCGGGAGCGCCTGGTGCACCTCCTCGCATTCGACCGGATTGTCGTCGACGAAGACGAAGGCATCGAGACCCAGATTCAGCTGCTGTGCAAGCTGCCTGATCTGAGCCGACTTCGCATGGTAGCTCGCGCAGATCGCGACGAAATCATCTTCCTTGAGCGGCATACTCCCCGAACGCAGGGGTGGGAGAACCACCGCGTGGTCGTTGCGGGTGACCGCCGCGAGGATGGTTCCTTCCCGCCGCAGCCGCGCCAGTAGGGTCTGGTAAACGTAGTGCCGATAGCCCGCGCCCTCCGAGCCGAATCGGACGCCTTCGGCCCCGTCTTCCGCAATCACTCCGGCCCAGAGTGTGTTATCGAGATCGGTCACCAGCACCTTGGCGGTCGGGGGTCGGCTCGCGGTAAGCGCCTCGAGGGCGAGCGCAGCCACGCGGCCCAACCAGGTCCCCCCGACCGGGCACCCCGACCCGAACAGGGCGCTCAGCGAGAACGCCTCCGGGGGCACCCGGACCGCGCCGAGCCCGGCCGCGATGGATTCGAGGGCGTGCGTGAGGGCACGCTCCCCGTCCGCGTGGCCGATGACTGGTGGCACCGGTGCCGCCAGGTAGAGAAGGCTGGCACCGGGCCTCCGCCGCAGCTGTTCGGCTACTCCCTCGGCGCGGCCGATCGCGTCGGAGGCCCGGGCGCGGTCGATTGGCAGGCCCGATCGCCAGTCAGTCTCCGGGACCAGGTCCCAGGGAAGGAGCAGGTATACCGCCGGTCCTTCGTCGCCCCCGGCGGCCAAGTGCTGCTGAAGGGTGTTGAACGGCAGGAAACGCGGCCGCGCCGTTCGCCCTTGCTTGGCGCCCGCCGCTTCGAGATAGAGCTGGAAGGGCTCGGCCGTTCCGGAAAGGGCGAACAGGAACGACAATTCGGGCCCCCCGGGGAATTCGGCCAGCAGCCGGCGGGCCTCGAGAAAGTTCACAGCCCCCGCTCCTCCAGGTATCGTACGACCGCGGCAAAGGAGGTCAAGGCGAGCGAGTCGCCGGCATCGACCTGAAGGTCGAACTCGCTCTCCATCGCGGCAACCAGCGTAACATGCGCCAGCGAGTCCCAGGCGGGCTCGCCCTCCTGCCGCATGCGGGTCACGTCCGCCCCGTCGGGAAGATCGAGTACCGCCCGGAAGATCTCCCGCAGCTTTTGCTCCGTCAGTGCCCGCACTGGACCCCCCTAGAAAACTTCATCTGCCGACCCGTCACCGCGGGTCAGCCACCAATCCGCGAGTGCACTGCCGAACCGGGGTTTCTCAGCCGTCACATCCCGCAGAAGAAGATGCACGTTTCCGGCGACTGGCAGGTAGCATTGCTGCTTCAACAGCCTTTGGAGCGCTGGCGTCGGGCAAGTGGCGAGAAGTGCATCCGCGTTGAGCCCTCTCGCCAGGGCTTCGAGTGCACCCAGCAACGCGAGTCCAATGGCCGGCGCCCCCGGGGCGTAGAGCAGGTCCGCCACAGTGGCGACGAGGATGCCCTTGAGCCGAGCGTCACCGTCGGGCCGGGGCCGCCTGAGGATCGCCAGGCCCGCGAGCACGCCTCGCTGCCGCACGCCGACCCAGCAGTACGGGCTCTCCCCGCCGGCCGGATACCGATGGAGGAGGTAACGCGAGTCCCGTACCACTCCTGAGGGAAAGCCGGCCGAGGCCGCCTGCCAGAGGGCGTCGATTTCTCCGGCCGAGGGAGCTGCGGTGAGAGGGTCCGGTTTAGATCCTGCGGCGCCGAACCGGAACGCGGCCGCGACGGCGCGAAGGGTCGTTCCACCCGCCCAGCCCAACAGGGTGGCGAGCCCGGTCGCACGGGCGACCCTGAGCGCCGGAAGGGTCCATGCCGGTCCGGTCGTCAGTCCCAGCCCGGCCGGATCCAGACGCGTCAGGAGGCGATGGCCGGCGAGCGGCCGGATCCAGTTCGACGCGGCGCCCAGGTCGGTGTAACCGAGCGCCTCGAAGAGCCGTCTCGCCGGCGGAGCCACGGCCAGGGCGCCGGTCCTCCGCAGCTCCGCGACCGCGGCCTTCAGTACCAGAAATCCGATGGGTCCGTTGCGGAACTCGGGGTGAACCATCAGGCCCTTGATCCAGTAGGCGGGCCAGTCGAGCCGGCCATCCCAGAGCCGGATCGGAATGGTCGTCACATACCCGAGCACTCGGCCCGACTGGAGGGCGATCCACGTCGGAGGCGGCACGCCGGGCTCGGCAACGTTCCGCCGGGCCTCGGTCACGCGGGAGGCGAGCACCGACTCGGGGGTGGCCTCGGGATTCCACACCAGCCGGATGAATTCCGCGAGGGCTGTGGCGTGGGCTTCCTCGACGCGAACAACCTCGAGTCGGGAGGCAGTGCCGGCCGGCCGGCCGGGAGCTCCGGTCATGGCCGGGGGAGAACCGGGCGGATCGAGTCCGCGCGCTGCTGCAGCTGGAGGACGCCAGCCGCGAGGATCCGCGCCATCAATTCGGCCCCTGCGTCGGTAAAGTGGGAATAGTCCGCGAAGTTCGCCTCGGTGGGGGGAATCCGCCCCTCCGCTTCCACCACGACGACCCCGATTTTCCGGGCAACCGCCCGAATCACGTCGTTGGCCACCGAATCCACCGCGACCATGACGCGCGCGGAGGCGCGGGGATAGTCCTTGAGCATGAGGTTTACCAGATGGCGCCGCTCCCCACCGACGAGGCACGCCGGGCACCCGGTGAATCGATTGGTGTGGGTGACCAGCACCGGCTCGGCGCCACTGGCCCGGATGGCGCCGGCCAACTGCTCGAGGTGCTGTGCGAAGATCGCCATCCGGTCGCGGGGCACCGAGTCCCAGACCCAGGTAGCCGGGTGCCTGCTACGGATCCGGCGCAGGCGCCACTCCCGATATGTATTCAGCAGGGAGGGCGGGACCAACCCCTTCACCACGTCCTTGGTTTTCGGGAGGAGCCGCCAGGTGAAGCGCTCCGGATCATCCGTGCCGGTCCGCGAGTCGCCGCGCGGTACCGCACCGGCCTGACGTCGTCCGGCCGGGATTGGCTTGGGCTCGTCCAGGAAGAGGTAGAACGATGGCGTAGGGTAGACGAGTACATAGTGCGGCTTGATCCGGCTCACGAACGCTTCGTAGTACGGCAGCATCGTGGGGAGCATGAGGCCGGGCAGGCTGGCGTTGACCACTTCGAAGCGGCCGGGAGACAGGGAATCGAGCACCCCCTGCATCCGCGCCGGATACTCCGATCCCTCCGTTTCGTAAAGCCCGAAGGTCTCGGACGCTCCGAGTATGACCAGGCGAAAGGTTCCGAGCCGGGGTGACTCCGTGATGTCGGGGCCCCGGAACCCGACCTCGTTCATGCGCCATTTCTGAAAGCGATACGCCGGACGCCCTCGCGCCCCGGCGGCGTCGCGCACCATGAGCCGGGCCTCCGTGTACGGTCCCAGCAACGGTGCGTTCCAGGAGATCGCGTCGTCGACCCGGACGAACAGTTCCGCCG
>JAYUAL010000474.1:0-3010 GCA_043741355.1 Gemmatimonadales bacterium
GGGAGCAGCCGGAGCGGCTATCCGGCAACGTGTTGCTGCGCCCGGTGCTGGAGAGTTTTCTCCTCCCGACCGTGGCCTACGTCGCGGGGCCCGGAGAGCTCCGCTATCTGGCCCTGACTCCGCCCCTGTACCAGCGCCTGGGAGTCCACCGGCAGCGCCCGGTGCCGCGGTGGTCCGGCCTCCTGATCGAGCCCAGGGTGACGCGTGTATTGGCCAAGTTCTCGGCGTCGCTCGAGGAGCTCCTGGATGAAAGGGGTGAGCTGGAGGCTCGACTGGCACGCCAGGCGCTGCCCCCGGGGAGCGAGGAAGCCTTCCGCGTGCTGCGCGAGGCGATCGGGGCCGGCTACGACCCGGTGATCCGGATTGCGACCGAGGTGGATCCTACCCTCGAGCGCCCGGCGGCTTCCGCGCGCGGTCAGGCGCTTTTCGGGATCCAGGCGCTCGAGAAGAAGCTGCTGCAGCACGCCAGGAAGCGGGAAGCCCTCGAGTTGCAACAGGTGGCCAAGGCCCGCGCCTCGGTTCGACCCGAGGGCAAGCCCCAGGAGCGGGTTCTCTCCCTGGCGGGGTTCCTCGGCCGCTATGGCTGGGACCTGCTGGATGCGCTCTCCGGGCACATCGACGATTGGTATGCCCGGGCTCTTGAAGCCGCCCAGCCGACCGCGTAGACTCGAATGATGGCGCTCCTTGGGATCGTTCTGCTGCTCGTCCTGCTCATCCCGATTTTCGCGGTCCTCACGGATTCGCCGCTGGGCCGCGCCCTGGCGCGCCGCCTCGAGGGACGCAACGCGCCGCCGCCGGAACTGACCGAGCTGTCCCAGCGACTCGAGCTCCTCTCCGGGGAGGTGGACGACCTCACCCGCTCCGTGGAGACCCTCAAGGAGGAGAACCAGTTCCTGCAGCGGCTGCTCGAGGAGGGTGGAGGACGGCCGCCGCTGCCGCCCCGGCAGTCGCCCTGAGCCCCCCTGCTCGCGGGGCCACGCTGGTGGCGGCGGGCATTTTCCTCAGCCGGGTCGCGGGCCTGGTTCGCCAGCGGGTCCTGTCGCACTATCTCGGTCTCTCCGGGTCAGCGGACGCATTCAACGCCGCGTTCCGCATTCCCAATTTCCTCCAGAATCTGTTCGGTGAAGGCGTCCTGTCGGCGTCTTTCATTCCGGCCTATACCCGGCTGCGGGCGGAGGGCCGCGAAACAGAGGCCCGGCGGCTGGCAGGCGCCGTCTTCGGAATCCTGGCCCTGTTCGTCGCGGTGCTGGTCGCGCTCGGCGAGACCTTCGCCCCGTTGCTGGTCCGGATACTGGCGCCCGGATTCTCCGAGGGCACCCGGCTGCTCACGATCCGGCTGGTGCGGATCCTCTTTCCCGGCGTCGGGCTCCTGGTGCTGTGCGCCTGGTGCCTGAGCGTCCTCAACAGTCACCGCAAGTTCTTCCTGTCCTACGCCGCGCCGGTCATCTGGAACCTGGCGATCATCGTCGCGACGCTGCTTCCGGGGTCGGGCAGGACGCATGGCGAGATCGTCGTCTGGGCGGCGTGGGGCGCGGTGATCGGCAGCGCGCTGCAGTTCCTGATTCAGCTGCCCGCCGTGCTACGGCTGACCCGGGGATTGAAAATCTCATTCGACGCTCGCGAGCCGTACGTTCGGGGGGTCCTCACCAATTTCTTCCCGACGTTCGTTTCCCGGGGCGTATCGCAGATCAGCGCCTTCATCGACGGAATCATCGCGAGCCTGCTGCCGCAGGGCTCGGTCACCGCGCTGGCCAATGCCCAGACGCTGTACACCCTCCCGGTCAGCCTGTTCGGGATGTCGATCGCCGCGGCGGAGCTGCCCGAACTGGCCGAAGCGGCCGTCGGCGGAGTGGCGGCGCACGGAGCGCTCCGGGAGCGGCTGGAAAGCGCCATGCGGCGAGTCGCCTTCTTCATCGTCCCCACCGTCGTGGCGTTCACGGTGCTCGGGCACGTGGTGGCCTCGCTTTTCTTTCAAACCGGTCGCTTCGACTCGAACGATGCACGCTACGTGTGGGCCATCCTCGCCGGCGCCACCGTCGGACTTCTGGCAGGCACCCAGGGCCGGCTCTATACCTCCGTGTTCTACGCCCTCAACGATACCCGGACACCGCTCCGGTTCGCCGTGTACCGCGTGGGGCTCACCACCACGCTAGGGTATCTCGCCGCGGTCAAGCTCCCCTTGATCCTGGGACTGGCTCCGCGCTGGGGGGCGGTGGGCCTGACCGCCTCGGCGGGCCTGGCGGGCTGGGTGGAATTCGCGCTCCTGCGAAGCAGCCTCCGGCAGCGGATCGGAAAGACGTCGGTGCCCTACGGGTATCTGGCCCGGCTCTGGGGGCCGGCGCTGGTCGCCGGAGGAACCGGGTATCTCATCCTGCATCTGGTCGAAAACCGATTCGGGCCGATCCCGCGCGCCATACTGGTTCTGACACCGTTCGCGATTATCTATCTCCTCGGAACCGCCGCCCTCCAGGTGCCGCTGGCACGCCGGATGATCGACCGCCCACGCAAGCGAGCATGACCTTCCCCGGAATACCCGACTCCCTCCAGCGAAAACTGGATTCACTCCCTGACGGCCCTGGGGTGTACCTCTGGAAGGATGCCGCCGGGAAGGTGCTGTACGTGGGCAAGGCACGGACCCTGCGAGGCCGGGTGCGCAGCTACTTCCTCACCGATCAGGCGGGAAGCCCCAAGAATCAGCTCCTGGTGCGGCTGATCGCCGACGTCGACACGATCGTCGTGGCGAGCGAGACGCAGTCGCTGCTCCTCGAGAACAACCTGATAAAGGAGTACCTGCCGCGGTTCAATGTGTCGCTCAAGGACGACAAGAGCTACCCCTCGATCGTGGTCACTCTCAAAGACCCGTTTCCCAGGGTGCTGGTAACCCGGCGACGGGATTTTCCCGGGGCCCGTTACTTCGGTCCGTACACCGACGTGGGCGAGATGCGCCGAACCCTGGCCCTGGTGCGCCGGATCTTCACCGTGCGAAGCTGCGTCGACGATCTCCCGGGGG
>JAYUAL010000475.1:0-3009 GCA_043741355.1 Gemmatimonadales bacterium
TGTTCGTGCGGGCGGCGCCGGGCCGCCTGATGGAGCTGGTGGAATTGATGCGGTCTCGGCGGGACTCGACGCCGAAGGAGTCGCGCCCGGTGTTGCTGCGCCATTCCCAGGGCGACCAATGGGACCTGGTCCTGCTGCAGCCGGTCGGCAGCCTTGCCAAATACTTCGCGACCGACCGCACCATCCCGGATCCGCTCTGGGACCGGCTGGTGGCGTGGCAGGAAGAGCTGTTTGCGTCGGGACCTCCCGCCGGGGAGTTCCGGATCGCCGCGGACCGCGCCGGCTTTTTCCACCTGGAAATCTTCGTGGCGCTGGCCGGCGAGCGGGATTCGCTCACGGCCGAACGGACGATGGAGAATACTTTTCTCAAGTCCATCGGCCGGCCGGTCAATTTTGTCTTTGCCCGTACCGCCGGCGCCTCCTGGGATCTGTTCACGGTGGGCTTCTACCGTGATCTCCAGCACTACGCCGAGCCGTCGGGGCGCACGCCCGAGCAGGAGCAGGCGGCGGCGCGGGCGGCGAGCTTCGTGTCGCGGGAATCGATCGGGCCGTATCTCCGGCGGTTCATCAACGGCCACCACGACACCATCGGCTCGGTGGTGCGGTGACGCTGCTCGGCATGAGCCCGTTCGAGGTGGTGGCCGCCGCCTTCGGTATCGTCTCGGTGTTCCTGAGTACCCGGCAGAACATCTGGAGCTGGCCCACCTCGCTGATCAACGTGTCGATGTCGTCGCTGGTCTACTTCCAGCAGCGATTGTATGCGACGATGATCCTGCAGGGATTTTTCTTCGCCGTGTCCCTGTATGGGTGGTACGAGTGGCTTTTCGGGGGTGAGCGGAAGACCGAGCTCAAGGTCTCCCGGATCCGGCCCGCGTTGGGCATGGCGCTGGCCGGGCTCACCGCGGCGGGGACGCTCGCGAGCTGGTATGTGCTGAGCCGGACCCCGGACTCATATCCGCTGATCGACGCGGTGTTCTTCGCCGTGAGCGTCGTTGCCCAGTGGATGATGGCCAGGAAATACGTGGAATGCTGGCCCGTATGGGTGGCGATCAACTGCATCGCGGTGCCGTTCTTCTTCGTCATTCACTCCTACGCGTTCATGCTGCAGTACGCGGTATTCCTGGTTCTCGCGACCATGGGATGGAGACAGTGGAAGGCCTCCCTCGTCGCGTCGTCCTGACCGGCTCGGAGTCCACCGGCAAGACGACGCTGACGGCGGACCTGGCCCGGCATTACGGGGCGGTCTGGGTGCCGGAGTACGTGCGGGGATACGCCGACTGGAAGCGGGCGCCGCTCGACGCCGGCGACGTGGAATCCATCGCGCAGGGACAGATCTCGGCGCAGGACCGCGCCCTGGAACGGGCCGGGACGCTTCTGCTGCTGGACACCGATCTGCTCAGCACCGTGGTCTACGCCGAGCACTACTACGGCTCCTGCCCCGAGTGGATACGGGCCGCCGCCGGCCACCGGCGCGCAGACCGCTACCTCCTCTGCGACATCGACGTGCCCTGGACGCCCGACCCGCAGCGGGACCGCCCGGACGAGCGCGCCGCGATGCACCGGCTTTTCCGAAGCGCCCTGACCGCGCGGGGATTCCGCTTCCAGGTGATTCGGGGAGGCTGGCGGGAGCGTTTCCTGGCGGCGCGATTGGCCATCGAAGAGCTCCTGGCGGAGCCGTGATCAGCGCGCCCGCTTGCCCTGGGACCAGAACAGGTAGACCGGGACGCCGGCCGCCAGCAGCAGCGTCCCCCGGAGCGCGTTGCCGGGGTTGGACCGAATCGATCCGCCCACCACGGAGAGCGCGGCGAGGACGAAGAGCCAGAGCGTTCCGGGATATCCGGGCAGCCGGAAGGAGGGGCCCGCGCCGCCGGACGGGTCGCGGCGGCGATACACCACCAGCGTAGCCGCGGTGAGCCCGAAGAAAATCCAGTCGGCAAAGGTGACGTAGTCGAGGAGCTGCCCGTAACTGCGCGTGGCCAGCAGGAGGCAGGCCCATGCCCCCTGCACGATGATGGCGGTGACGGGCGTGCGGAACCGCGGATGCAGCCGCGCGAACGATTCGAAGAAGAGCCCATCGGCGGCCATCGCGTGGTACACCCGCGGCGACACCATGATCACCAGGTTAAGAAAACCGAAGGTCGAGGCGAGGATCCCCACGCTGATCAGGGTTCGGCCGGCGGGTCCCAGCACCGCGCTCATCGTGTCGGCGGCTGGGGCGGTGCTGGCGGCGAGGCCCGCGACGCCCAGCGTCCTGAGGTAGGCGATGTTGGCCAGGATGTACACCGTCACGACGCCCAGCACTCCCAGGACCAGCGCCCGAGGCAGGGTTCGCTCCGGCGCGACCACTTCCTCCGCGATGAAGTTGGTCTGCTGCCACCCCCCGTAGGTGAACAGGACTGGCACGAAGGCGGTGGCGAGGGCGAGAAAGACGGACGGATGGACGGTGGGGACAGTGAGGACGGGGGGGACGGTGGGGACGGCGTGGTCGGGAGACAGCAACAGACCCGCGACGATCAAGATGGCCAGGGCGGCGAGCTTCAAGACCGTGAAGACGTTCTGGGTCCAGGCCGCGGGCCGGACGCCGACGTAGTTGAGGGCGGTGAGGAAGACGATCGCCCCGGCCGCGACATAGGGGAGGCTCCCGTTAGGTAACCCGAAGACCGCCCCGGCATAGCTCGCGAAGGTGAACGCGACCGCGGCGATGGCACCCGTCGCCATCATCAACAGCAACGCCCAGGCATACAGAAAAGCGGGCAGCGAGCCGAAGGCTCCGCGGAGGTAGGCGTACCCTCCGCCGACCCTTGGCTGGCGCGCGGCCAGCTCGCCGAAGATGAACGCGCCGAGGAGCGCGACCACACCGCCTGCGATCCAGGCGATCAGGGTGAGGGATGCCGTGCCGACCCGCGCGGCGACGATGGCGGGAGTCTGGAAAATCCCCGATCCGATGATCCCGCCGATCACGGCCATGGTGGCGCTGAAGAGCCCGAGGCGCCGGGCGTAGGAGACCGG
>JAYUAL010000476.1:0-15724 GCA_043741355.1 Gemmatimonadales bacterium
ACCCGTCAATCGGCTGACCTGACCGCCGGGTTCCGCTTCTGGCGGGACCAGAATGCCGACGCCAAGGTCCAGGTCGGCGAGCTGGGGCAGGTGTTGCCAGGATCGTCTTCGCTGGTGGACTTCACGGTGGACCGTGATGCCTCCGGCAAGATCTTTCTCACTCCGCTTCGAAGTGGAACCCTTCTCGTGGTATACGGCAACACTCCCATCGGCGATCTGACCGATATCGACGCCGCGCCCCTCACCGGCTTCACCCGCGCGGCTCGCGAGGCGCTGGTGGGGTGGGGATATGTCTTCCAGATGGATGGCGGCGACGGACAGAGCCGGTTTGGCGGGCTCCGGGTAACCCATGTAGGCCAGAACGTGGTGATCTTCGACTGGTCGTTTCAACGAGATCCGGGTAACCCCGAGCTGACGCCACCGGGACGGTGAGCGGGAGCGGTAGGCGTCGAGGCAGGTTCCGCTCCCCGCTCCCCGCTTACCGCTCCCCGCTTCCCGGCTTACGTTTCCGCGCATGACTGCCGATCTCGTCCTCGATGGCCGCTCACTCACCATCCCGGATGTCGTTCGAGTCGCCCGGGTGCCCGGCACGGTGGTGTCTGCCAGCGCGGGCGCCCTTGCCGGAGCCGCCGCATCGAGGGCCATCATCGACCGTGCGGTGGCGCGGGGCGAGACCATGTACGGCATCAACACCGGCTTCGGCAAGCTCGCCAACATTCCCATCGCTCCCGAGCAGCTCGATCGCCTCCAGCTGAATCTGATCCGGAGCCACGCCGCCGGCGTGGGCGAGCCGCTCCAGGCCGGTGTCGTGCGGGCCATCATGCTGCTCCGAGCCAACGTGCTGCTGCGCCCAACCAGCGGAGTACGTCCCGAGCTCCCCCTGGCCCTGATCGCCATGCTCAATGCCGGGATCGTGCCCTGGGTGCCGGAGCAGGGAAGCGTCGGGGCCAGCGGTGACCTGGCCCCGCTGGCGCACCTGGCGCTGGTGCTCATGGGCGAGAGCGATGTTCTGATCCCGAGTCGGGAGCGCCGTCCCGCCGCGCCGGCCTTGGCCGCCGCCGGGCTCACGCCGTTCCGGCTGGGGCCCAAGGAAGGCCTTGCCTTCATCAACGGGACCCAGGCCCAGACCGCCCTTCTGTCCCTGCTGGTGCATGACGCGCAGACGCTCTGGCGCTCGTCGCTCGGGGCCGCGGCCATGAGCCTCGAGGCGTTGCGCGGCACTCCGACTCCGCTCGATCCGCGGATCCACGAGAACCGCCCCCATGATGGACAGCGCCGCGCCGCGCTGCTGCTGCGCGAATTGCTCGCCGAAAGTGAAATTCGTGAGTCCCATCGGGAAAGCGACCTCCGGGTGCAGGATGCCTACAGCCTTCGCTGCACCCCGCAGGTTCTCGGGGCCGTGGGCGATGCGATTTCCTTCGCGGCCAGGGTGGCCGAGATCGAGCTCAACTCATCCACCGACAACCCGCTGGTCTTCCCCAACGGCGACGTACTCTCCGGGGGAAACTTTCATGGTCAGCCGGTAGCTCAGGCGCTCGATTTCCTGGCCATCGCCCTCACCACGCTTCAGGCTCTCTCCGAGCGGCGGGTCGAGCGCCTGGTGAATCCTGATCTTTCTCAGGGCCTCCCGGCCTTCCTGACGGCCGATCCCGGTCTCTCCTCGGGCCACATGATGGTCCAGATCACGGCGGCCTCGCTGGTGGCCGAGTCCCGGACCCTCGCCTATCCCGCCAGCATCGGCTCCATCCCGACCGATGCGAACCAGGAGGACTTCGTCCCGATGGGAATGGCCGCGGCCTACAAGGCGTGCCGAATTCTCTCCAATGCGCAGCGGGTGGTCGCGGCGGAGTTCCTTTGTGCCGCTCAGGGTCTCGAATTCCTGCGTCCCCTGCGGCCCGGGCGCGGTGTGGAGTCACTCTATCGCCGAATCCGGGGTATGCCCGACCCGGTACCACCCCTCACGGACGACCGGCCCCCCGCCCCCGACCTGGACCGGCTTGCCCGGGCGGTGGCGGCGGGAGTGCTCGATCCCGAGGCTCCGATCGCATAGCCCGGGGCTCCCCGCGGAACCCGGCTCCCTGCCGTTCCTTGCCCCCTGCCGTATTGCCTTCCTATCTTACGAAGCTGTAAGCCTTTGGCGTTCGGCCCTTTCGCTCGCGAGCCGCATGAATCTGGACAAGCTGAAAGAGGCGGCTCGAAAGTTCGAGCAACGGGAGGAGTGGCGTCGGGCCATCGACGTCTACCTTCAGGCTATTCGCGAAGCGGAAGAGGCCGGCGGCGAGGGCACTCAGGATCCGGCACTCTACAATCGAGTCGGCGATCTGGAGATGAAAGCCGGCGACACGATGGCCTCGCTGCGGGCCTACGAACAAGCTGCCGAGCTGTACGCCGACCAGGGATTCTTCAATAACGCGATTGCCCTCTGCGGCAAAATTCTCCGGGTCAATCCCAGCCGTACCGCAACCTACCTCCGCCTGGCCCAGCTGCACGCGCGCAAGAATTTCGTCGGTGAGGCCAAGAAGAATCTGCTGGAGTACTTCGACCGCATGAACGGTGTCGGTCAGCTCGAAGAAGCGTTCGCCGCGGTCAAACTCTTCGCCGATCAGTTCCATGCGAATCCCGATATTCGCCTGATGCTGGTCGAGCTGCTCCGCGCCTCGTCCCGGAACGAAGACGCCCAGGAACAACTGGAGAAGCTGGCCGGTGAGCTGGAGGCCCGCGGCGACGCCACGGGCGCCCGCAAGACCCGCGAGCGGCTCCACGCCATCGCGGTGGAAAAATCCGGCTCGCTCGGCACCAACCGGTCCGGCAACGACCTCATCTTTCTCGACACCAGCGAGGAGGGAACGCCTCCCGCCGAGGGCGTGGCGGCGATGGAAGGCCTGGTCGGAAGCGCGGCCGAGGAGCTCGACGCGGGGCCGGCCATCCTGACGGTGACCTCGGAGCACGGAGCCGCCTCGCTCGACGCCGATGCGGCGGCCGGCCAGAGCCTCGGTGTCGACGCGACCGCCCTGATCGGCGCGGGGCAAGGTTGGGATGGAGAGATCGCCCCGATGGACGGCCTCGACCTCATCACGTCGGCGTCTTCCGATCCCGAAGCCGGTGTCCCGCGGGACGATTCCCTGCCGATGCTCGACCTCACCGAGGCTGCGGTCGACCTGGGCCGGCCCATCGAGGGCGGAGACGCCGCCATATGGCTGGTGGAGGAGGGTGCGGGGGAGGCGGCGCTGGAGGGAGATTCGCTGTCGATCCTCGAGGCCGCCGAGTTTGACGACATCGATTCGGTGGACCCTGCCGAGCCCAATCGGCCGCCGCTCCCGACCCCTGCCGACCTGATGTACCTGCAGCTGGAAGACACGATGGTGGGGGCGGATCCTTCCTTCGGTCTGGAGCCGGGTGCCGCGCTGCTGGACCGCGCGCGTGAAGCGCTCGATGCCGGAGAGCGGGCGACCGGCATCGGGGTCCTGGAAGAGGCGCTTCGGCTGTTCGAGACCGAGGGGCGCTGGGACGAGGCGCTCAAAGTCTGCGCCGACCTGGTGCGCTCCGATCCCGAGAACATTGCGCGGTATCAGAAACAGGTCGAAATCGCGTACCGGGCTGGGCAGCGCGGCGAGCTGGTGGATGCCTATCTCGAGCTGGCCGACGGCCTGGTGCGAATGGACGCCGCGGACCACGCGGTCCATGTCTACCGCAGAGTCCTCGAGCACGATCCCCACAACGAGCAAGCGTCCTCGGCCCTCGATCTCCTCGAGACCATGGCTCCGCCGGCCGGGCCGGCCGGGCCGGCCGCCGCGCGGCAACCGGTCGCCTCGGCGCCGGGGGCGCCCCTATCCGTTCCGGCGCCTTCGGCGGCAACCCCCGCGTCCGACTTCGTCGATCTGGGCGCGCTCATCATGGACGACGAACACGCCCGCGACACCAGGATGCGAGTCGGCCAGAAGCATCCGATCGAGAACGAGGACCAGGCGTTCCACGAGGCGCTCTCCGATTTCAAGCGCGGCATCGAGGCCAATCTCGATGCCGACGATTTTCAGGCCCACTACGATCTCGGAATCGCGTTCAAGGAAATGGGCCTGGTGGACGAAGCCATCGCCCAGTTCCAGAAGGCGTTGCGCTCTCCGGACGGGCGCCTCAGAACCTCCGAACAGCTTGGCGCCGCGTTCTTCGAGAAGGGGCAATACGCTATTGCGGAGGCCGTCCTTCGCCGCGCCCTCGATGGGGTTCCCGGCAACGACGACGACAAGATCGGATTGCTGTACTGGCTCGGCAGATCGCTCGAAGCGCAGAGCCGGGGACGCGAGGCGCTCCCGCTCTACGAGCGGGCCCTGGCGGTTGACATCCGCTTCCTCGATCTGGGTGAGCGCGTCAAGGTCCTGGCGGAATCCGCGGGATGATTTCCGAGACAGCGCCGGTCACTCTCGACGCCCTTCAAGCGGAGATCAAGCCCCGGCTGGACGGGGTCCGCGAGGAGATCCGGCGTCTGATCGAGGCCGATTTTCCCCTGATCGCCCAGGTGAATTCGCATCTGACCCGGATGCAGGGAAAGATGTTCCGACCGACGCTGCTCTTGCTCGCGGATGCCGCCACCGCTCCCGTGCCGGACCCGCGCTCGATGCCCCTGGCGGCCGTGGTGGAGCTGATCCACCTGGCCACCCTGGTGCATGATGACGCGGTCGACCACTCCGTGCTCCGGCGCGGCATGCCCACCATCAACGCCCTGTTCAGCCACCAGGTGGCGGTAATCATGGGCGACTACCTCTACTCCCGCGCGGTGATCGAGCTGGTTCGCCTGGCCGACCTAGAGCCCCTGAAGGTGTTGTCGCGGGTTACCAACGAGATGACCGTGGGGGAGATGCGCCAGCTCCTGGCCCACGACCCCCTGGCCTTTTCCGAAGCAGACTACGACCTCCTGATCCGCGCCAAGACCGCGTCGCTGATTTCCGGTGCCTGCGAGGTCGGCGCAATCTCCGGGACGCCCGCCGAGCGCGATGCCATGCGGCAGTTCGGTGAATGCCTGGGCATGGCGTTTCAGATCGTGGACGATCTGCTCGATTTCACCGGTGACGAAGCGGCGACCGGGAAGCCGGCCGGCCTGGACCTGAGAGAGCACAAAGTCACTCTTCCCCTGATTCATGCGCTGCCGAGGATGTCGGCGGCGCAGCGTACCCGGGTCGAGGCGCTCATGGGTAATCCCCAGCCGGACGAGAGCGAGATCAGCCGGGTCGTGGAAGCGGTGACCGAGCGGGGCGGCCTGGAGTACGCGCGGGATCGCGCCCAGGCCTTCTGCGAGCGAGCCGAGGCGGCTCTCGAGGCCATCCGGCCCTCCCCGGCGCGGGAGTCCCTGCGCGCGAGCCTGGCGTACGTCCTCGAGCGGAGGCGTTGATGGCCCAAGGTCCCCGGCGTCCCCGTTTCTACCTCGGCGTGCTGCTCGCGGGGTTTCTGGTGGGTGGGTTTCTGAACGCCTTTCTCAAGGCCGTGCTGCCGGACAGCCCGACCAAGACGTTTTTCACCTATTCGGTGTCACCGGAATTTGGGCCTGTTCCGATCAATCTGCTGGTAGTACACTTCACCATCGGCCCGGTCGGACTCGAGCTATCGCTCATGAGCATTATCGGCGTGGCGCTGGCATACCTGGTCGCCAAGTCGCTCTTCTAGGGCCAACGCGGGGGATATATGGGCAATCTGGGCTTTTCGGAAATCATGATCATCCTGGTGGTCGTGCTCCTGGTGTTCGGGGCCAAGCGCCTCCCCGAAATCGGCGCTTCGATGGGCAAGGGAATACGCGAGTTCAAGCGGAGCATCTCGGACGCCGGTGAGGCCGTGAACCAGCTCCCGGAAGACCGGAGCGCTCCACCCCGCCACCTCGATTCCGCAGCACAGCCCGCCCCGACCAGCGGGGAGCCCAAGCGCCTCTCGCAGTAAGGGTCTGCGCAGCGAAACGAGAGGGGTCCGGCTTCCGCCGGACCCCTCTGCCATTTCAGGACTGCTCGAGGTTCTGCGTGATCAGCGCACCGGCGCGGTGTTGGCTGCCGCCGCCTGAGCGTTGGTCCGATTGTAGATCTCGGAGCGCTTGTCGACGATCTTGGCCGAGGTCCGCAGCGCGGCCACGTAGGCCCGGACCCGGCTCTGCCGGGCGGCCTGCAGCGCCGCGTTCCTGATCTGGGTCAGGTTCTTCACGAACTCGGCGGAATCGGCGGGGATCCGCTCGATGCCCTGGAAAACGTAGACCCCGTCATCGGTGGAAACCGGCCCCGCGATCTCCTTCGGGCCCGGGCCGAACGCGGCGCCGATGAGCTTGGGATCCGGGAGCGGCGCCGAAAGCCGGGCGAACGGGCCGAGCTCCTTGTACTCCATTCCCGGCCCGGCGAGCTGTTTGAGCGGAGTGCCCTGCCTGGCCGTGGTTGCCAGGCGCGTCGCCATCTCTTTGGCGGCCACGCGTTTCTTGGCCAGCTGCACCCGGGCCTGCACGGTACCCCGAATCGTTTCCAGAGGCGGCACGCCTTCGGGCAGCAGGCTATCCAGCCGGAACACGACATACGACCGCTCCGCCTCGATCACCTCGCTGTGCTCACCGGGCTTTGCCTGAAACGCCCAGATCCCGACATCCGGCACATTCCCGGTTTCGCCGGCGGACACCCGTCCGCCTTCGACCAGCGGCGCCAGCTTGCGAATCTCGATCCTGAGCGCGGAAGCGGCGGTGTCGAGGGCGGAGGCCTCCAGTCGCTCGGCCGAGAGCTGTTCCAGCGAATCGGCCCGCCGGTCGAGCAGATCCCGGTGAGCTCCGGTCACCTCGACCGGAATGAGGATATGGCGCGACTTGAACGTGTCGCCGGTTCGGCTCTCGACCTCGATGATGTGATAGCCGAACGAGCTGGGAACCGGCTCGGAGACGGTCTTGAGAGGCAGGGTGGCGACGGCGAGGGCAAATGCCGGGTCTACCTGGGACTTGCTCATGACGCCCAGGTCACCACCCAACTTGCCGGACATCGTGTCGGCCGATTCGCGCTTGGCGACCTCGGCAAACGGCGCCCCCTTCAGGATCTCCTCGCGCAGACTCCTGGCCCGTGCGATGGCCGCGGCGGTATCGGCCGCGTCGGGCAGGCGGGGCACCGACACGAAGCTCAGGTAGGCCGTTCGGGGTCGCTTGAATTCATCCTTGTGGGTACGGTAATACTCGTCGATTTCCTGGGGAGTGACCGGCACGGCTGGATCGGAGATCGCGACGGACGGGTCCACTCTGAGGGAGCCGACCTTCACTTGTTCCTTCTCGTCCCGATACCGCTCCCAGAGGGCGGCGTCCGACACGTACACGTCGCCGATGACCCCTCGAATCAGTTTGCCGCGGAGCAGCTCGTCTCTGTAGCGTGACTCGAGGTAGGGAACCGCGGCCTGCCCCGAAGTCGAAGTAAGCCAGCGCTGATACTTGGAGAGGTCGAACTTCCCGTCGGTCTGGAATTCGGGGCTCTGGGCCAGCTCCCGAATCGGGGAAGTGCGGATCGCCTCGGCCACCTCCTCCGGGGAGACCTTGAGGTCATGCCGGTCGTATTCGGCACGGAAAATGATATCCTGGATGGCCTGTTCCCAGACCTGGTCGCGAAGCTGGGCGAGCTCCTCGAGGGTCAGCGAGGCACCGCTTTGGCGCTGTCTGCCCTCGACCGCCTGCTGCACCGAGGCTTGGAACGTCCGGGCGTCTACGGTGGTGCCGTTGACCTTGCCGACGGAAGTCTTTGTCAGCAAGCCACCTCCGTTCCCGAGGCCGCTCAGGTCGTAGACCAGCCAGACGAAGAATGCAATCGTCGTCACCAGGATGATTGGCTTGGCGGCGCTGCGAAAAAATTGCATCATGAGAGGGAACCAGTCCGGTAGGCCTAAGGGTATGAAGCCCTAAAACTTAACGGACAGGGCAGGGCATCTCAAGGATGGTATTCCGCACCCCCTCAGGCGACCTTTGGGGACCGGCGGAGGCCCTAGCGGGCCGGTCGACTCAATTCGGACGGGCGGGACATGGCCTTCTCCAGCGAAATTGAAAAGCTCGAACGCCGCTGGCAAGAGAACCCCCTCGGGCTCACCTTCGCCCCGCTGGCCGAGGCCTACCGGAAGGCCGGAGACACGGCGCGAGCGCTGGAGCTGCTCGGGCTGGGCCTGACCCAGCACCCCGACTACGTGCCGGCCCATATCGTCCGGGGCCGCTGCCACCTCGATGCCCAGTC
This sequence comes from Gemmatimonadales bacterium, assembly GCA_043741355.1. Taxonomy (GTDB): domain Bacteria; phylum Gemmatimonadota; class Gemmatimonadetes; order Gemmatimonadales; family GWC2-71-9; genus JABFSM01. The sequence goes on from JAYUAL010000476.1 coordinate 8,211, forward strand.
CGATCCCGACGCGGAGCTGGCCTTTTTGCGGGTCACCGAGCTCGATCCGGAAAACGTCATCGCCTTGAAGGGCCTGGCCGAACTTTCCGAGCGCACCGGCCGAATTCCCGAAGCGGTGCACCGGCTCGAAATGCTGCTCGACGTCGATCGCAACAACGAAGAGGCACGCGGCCAGCTCGATCGGGTCAAGGAGCTTCTCGCAAGGGCTCCAGCGCCGGGGGTTCCGGTGGCTCCGGAAATGCCGGCCGCGGAGTCGGTCGCGGCCGCGCCCGCGTCCTTGCCGGCTGCCGATCCGGTCGGAGCATTCGACCAGAACTCGCTCAACGATCTCCAGCTCGAAGTCGCGACCCAACTCACGCCAGTTCCCTCAGACGAGTACCGGATTCCCAACGACGCGGAAACCTTGCGCCCGTCCGATCAGCGGATCGCCGACATCGTTCTCGGCGCCGAGCCTCCCGAAGACTTCCCCATACACGAGGGCGCGTACGGAGAGGTGGCGGCGGCCCCGCCGAGCCCCCCGGCCGCGGAGGGTGTAGACAGCGTTGATGTTCTGCTCGGCGAAGAGTACGCCTCGTTGATGGCCTACCGGGACCTTTCCGACGTCCCTGCGATCGAGCCTCCGGCTCCGGAAGACACCGTCTTCGGGCAGATCGCGCTCATGGCCGAGACGCCGGTTCCGGTGCTCGATGTGTTGCCGACGCCTCCGCCGCCTCCGTTCGAGCAGCCGAGCTTCATGCCTCCGCCTCCAGCGGCTCCGCCGGAATCCATGTCGATCCTGGAATCGGACCTCGCCCCCGATACCGACATCGCGGCGGAGTCGCCCCCGACCTCCGAATGGGCGGAGCCGAAGCTCCTGGAGGCGGCGGCGCCCGCATCCGCGCCCGAACCGGAGCCCGTGACCGCCGCGCCCGAACCGGAACCGGAGCCAAGGACCCCCGCGCCCGAACCGGCGCGGATGGAGATGGTGGACGACTGCGTGCCGCTCGGAGACCTCGGGGCCCCGACCCGCTTCCAGCCCGCCCCGCCACAAGCCGAGGAGCAGGAGCCCGCGGCCGCCGACGAACCGGAGCTCGTTGTCACCGAGACTATGGCTGAGATTTTCCTCCGGCAGGGGCACCGGGAGCTGGCGCTGGCCGTGTATGCGCAGCTCGCCCAGCGCGAGCCGGAGAACGACCGAATTGCCGCGGCGCTGGCGGGTCTCACGCCCAATGCCCCCGCACCGGTGGCCCCGGCACCGGTGCCCGCCCCGAAGTTTGCCGCCTCCGACACCGGCGGGCGCTCGGTGGGCCAGCTTTTCGGCCGGCTGCTCGCCGCGGCTCGGCCCAACGTTGCCCCCACGGTTCACCCCCCCGCGTTCGAGCAGATCAAACGCGGCTCCGGCGAGCCGACCCGGCCAGCCCAGGAGACCCTCAGCCTGAGCTCGGTGTTCGGCGAAGAGTCGGCGTCCTCGGCTCCGGCGGATACCGCCCTAGATTCCAGCGCAGGCGAGCCCAGCTTCGACGAGTTCTTCGCCCCGGCCACCGGCCCCGCCGCCGAGCTGGAGCTGCCGCGGACGCCGGAGTCGGATTCAGCCGGCATGCCGGCGCAGGTTCCGGAGGATCTCGAGCAGTTCAATGCCTGGCTGCGCGGCCTCAAGCGCTGAATGCGGGTCACGGTTCTCAACGGTCCGAACCTGAACCTGCTGGGTACGCGCGAGCCGCACATCTACGGAACCACGACATTGGCCCAGCTCGAGGCGCTCGTCCGGGAGGAAGCAGACCGGCTTGGCGCCTCGATTCATTTTGTCCAGAGCAATCACGAAGGCGCGCTGGTCGATGAAATCCAGAAGCTTCCGGCAACCGCCGACGGGCTGATCCTGAACGCGGCGGCGTACTCCCACACCAGCCTGGCCATTCGCGATGCGCTGCTGGCGGTGAAAGTGCCATTCGTCGAGGTACACCTGACGGATGTCTCCTCCCGCGAGGAGGCCCGCCGGCGGCTGGTGTTTGCCGATCTGGCGGTCCAGTTGATCGCCGGAGAGGGTCCCGAGGGATACCGCCATGCGCTTCGGGTGCTCTCGGAGCGCCTCCGTGGCGGCTGACCGGCGGGGCGACCGTCAGACCGCGCTGCGGTGCCGGCTTAACGACCTGGGGCTCGACGGCATCCTGGTGACCCACGGGCCGAACATCCGTTACCTGACGGGCTTCAGCGGCTCCGCGGGCATCCTCCTCGTCACCACCAACCGCACCGCCCTGATCACCGACTTTCGCTACGCCGAGCAGGCGCCGGCCGAAGCGGGCGATGCCGCGGAAATCGTGGTCGAGCTGAGCAATCTGTGGGAACGACTCAGGCGGGTGCTCGAGCCGGGCCCCAAGCTTCGGATCGGCATCGAGCGGGACCGCCTCACCGTCCGCGATGCCGATCGGCTGACGCGGCTGGAGGCGGCGGAGGTGGTGCCGACCAGCGACGTGGTGGAAGGATTGCGAGAGGTCAAGGACGAGGGCGAAGTCGACGCGATCCGCGCGGCCGCCGCGCTGGCCCAGGATGCGCTCACCGAGCTGCTGGCTTCGGTCAAGCCGGGACAGACCGAGCGGGAAATCGCCGCGCGGCTCGAGCTGGCACTCCGGGTCCGGGGCAGCGAATGGCATCCGTTCGAAACCATCGTGGCCTCGGGGCCGCGGAGTGCGCTGCCCCACGCGCGCGCGTCTGATCGGGTCGTCGGGGCCGGGGAGTGGCTGCTGATCGATTTCGGCGCCCGGCTGTCGGGCTATTGCTCCGATCTGACCCGCACGGTGCTGGTAGGCGGCGGGGCCGACCAGCGCCAGCGCGAGATCTACGGCATTGTGGCGGGGGCCCAGCGCGCGGCGCTGGCCGGCCTCCGGCCCGGCCTGTCGGGGCGGGAGGGCGACGCGCTAGCCCGGGACGTCATCGCAGCGGCGGGCTACGGGGAGGCTTTTGGCCACTCCCTGGGGCACGGGCTGGGCCTCGAGGTTCACGAGGGCCCCAGGCTCTCCAGGATGGCCCCCGAGCCGCTGTCGGCCGGCGTGGTAGTCACGGTGGAGCCGGGCATCTATCTTCAAGGCTGGGGCGGCGTCCGGCTGGAGGACGACATCCACCTCACCGCCACGGGTGCCCGGTGCCTTTCCGACTGCCGCACCGAACTGCTGGAACTTCATTGATTCATAATGTTCACGTCTCACCGGCCCGGCCGGGAGCTCACGCACCCAATGAAACCGGACGAGATGAAAGAGCTCGCTCAGTTGATGCAAAAGGTCCCGGGACTCAAGGGGATCGAGTTCAAGGACGTCAAGCGCCTGGCGGACCTGCTGACCGAGTCGCCGGAGATCGGCTCCATCGAGCTCAAGGGTTTTTTCGGTACCGGCGTGATCATCACGCGGACCGGCGGGGCTTCGCCGCAGTCGCTGCCGATGCAGCTGCCGACTGGCGCCGAGATTCACGTCACCGCACCGGCGGGGGCAGCGGGCGACACCCCGCGACCCGCGGTCCCCGCGGCGTCGTTCAAGGAAATCAAGTCGCCCATGGTCGGGACGTATTACGCCTCCCCGGAGCCGGGCGCCGATCCATATCTCAGGGCGGGCGCGCGGGTCTCGGCGGGGCAGACGGTCTGCATCATCGAAGCAATGAAGATCATGAACGAGATCGAGGCGGAATTCGGCGGTGTGATCCGGGAAGTCTGTGTGGAAGACGCGCAGCCGGTCGAATTCGGCCAGGTCCTTTTCCGGGTGGATCCCAATGGCTGAACTTCAGGGTCCGGACGGCGCGGTAGCCGCCGCCGCGTTCAACTTCAAGCAGGCCATCTCGCAGATGGTGCAGCGCGGCGGGTCGGACCTGCACCTCAAGGTCGGCCGTCCGCCGACGGTGCGGGTCAACGGAGAGCTGCTGGCGCTGCCGATGCTGGCCATCAAGCCGGAAGAGCTCAAGCATCTGGCCGAGCAGATCATGACCCCGCGCCAGGTCAAGGAATTCGCCGAGAAGAAGGAGGCGGATTTCGCGATCGGCGTGCCGGGCGTCGGCCGATTCCGCACCAACATCTACCAGCAGCGCGGCACCCTGGCGTTTGCCCTCCGGGCGATTCCCTACGAGGTCCACACCATCCGGGAGCTCAATCTCCCCGAGGTACTGGAGACGATTTCGCTCAAGCCGCGCGGCCTGGTCCTGGTCACCGGCATCACCGGCTCGGGCAAATCCACCGCGCTCGCGGCGATGATCCATCATATCAACCGGCACCGCCGGGTGAACATCATCACCATCGAGGATCCGATCGAGTTTTTGCACCGGGACTCGATGGCCAACATCGCGCAGCGCGAGGTGGGCAGCGACACGCTCTCCTTCGCCGCGGCGCTGCGCCACGTGCTGCGCCAGGATCCCGATGTGCTGCTGCTGGGCGAGATCCGCGACGCCGAGACGCTGGACACGGCGCTCAAGGCGGCGGACACCGGCCACCTGGTGTTCTCCACGCTGCATACCACCGACTCCACCCAGTCGATCAGCCGCATTCTCTCTTTCTATCCGCCGCACCAGCAGGCCGAAATCCGCTCGCTGCTCTCGACGGCCCTCCACGCCATCGTGAGCCTCCGCCTGGTACCCCGGGCTGACGGGCGGGGCCGGGTGCCGGCCTGCGAGGTACTGATCAATACGGCCGCGGTGGCCGAGAACATCCGGAGCATCGAGAAATCGCTGAATATTCCCGACCTGATCGCTGACGGATCGGTGTCGTACGGCATGCAGTCGTTCGACCAGTCGTTGATGACCTGGTTCAAGTCCGGGGTGATCGGCTACGATTCGGCGCTGCACTACGCCACCAACCCCAGCGAGTTCGCGCTGCGTGCCGCCGGCGTCACCGCCGCGTCGGACCGGACGTTCACCGAGCCCGACGAGGAGTCAGCCGGATCGCCGCAGGGCATGATGCGGGACGTGATGCCCTAGATGTTCAACAAGGTTTTGATCGCTAACCGCGGCGAGATTGCGCTGCGGGTCATTCGTGCCTGTCGGGAGCTCGGGGTTCAGACCGTCGCGGTGTACAGCGAGGCGGATCGTGAGTCGCTGCACGTGCGCTTTGCCGATGACGACGTCTGCATCGGGCCGGCGCCCAGCCGTCAGTCCTACCTTAACATTCCACGCATCATCGCCGCGGCGGAGATCACCGGGGCGGACGCGATTCACCCCGGGTACGGCTTCCTGGCCGAGAACGCCGAGTTCGCGCAGATCTGCAAGGCCTCCAACATCACGTTCATCGGGCCCAGCGCCGAGCAGATCATGGCGATGGGCGACAAGGCCTCGGCGCGGCGGCTCGCCAAGGAGGCCGGCGTGCCGACTGTGCCCGGCTCTGAAGGGATCCTGGAGAATCCGGAGGACGGGCTGATCGTGGCGGAGGGGATCGGGTTTCCCGTCATCATCAAGGCGACCGCGGGCGGCGGGGGCAAGGGCATGCGCATCGCCCACGATGCCGAGCAGTTCGGGCAACTCTTTTCGCTGGCGCAGAACGAGGCGCTGGCCGCCTTTGGCAATGGCGACGTCTACGTCGAAAAGTATCTGGAGCAACCCCGGCACGTCGAGATCCAGATCATGGGGGACAGCCACGGCCGGGTGGTGCACCTGGGCGAGCGGGACTGCTCGGTCCAGCGGCGGCACCAGAAGCTGATCGAGGAGAGCCCGAGCCCCGGGCTCACCCCCGCACTCCGCACCAGGATGGGAGAGTCGGCGGTGGCGCTGGCTGCGGCCATCGGCTACGTGGGGGCCGGGACCATCGAGTTCCTGCTCGACAGCGACGGCAAGTTCTATTTCATGGAGATGAACACCAGGATCCAGGTCGAGCACCCCGTTACCGAAATGGTGACCGGGTTCGACCTGGTGAAAGAGCAGATCCGGGTGGCGGCCGGGGAGCACCTGAGCTTCCCGGCCGAGCTGAACGGGCTCCGCGGTCACGCGATCGAGTGCCGGGTCAATGCGGAGGATCCCTACCGGAACTTCCAGCCCTGCCCCGGCCACATCACCGCGTATCATCCTCCGGGCGGCCCCGGCGTCCGGGTGGATACCCATGTCTATGCCGGTTACAATGTCCCGCCCTACTACGATTCGCTCCTCGCCAAGGTGATCGTGCACGGCCGGGACCGCGCCGAGGCGCTGGCGCGGATGGGCCAGGCGCTCGACAGCTTCATTCTCGAAGGCGTCACCACCACGATTCCCTTTCTGGCCCGGGTCATCCGCAATCCGGTGTTCGTGTCGGGGCAGGTGGACACCCGGTTCCTGGAACGCGAGAGCCACCTGTTCCATCGCGACGCATGAAGCTCGACGTCTATTTTTCGGCCGCCGGCCTCGCGCCACAGGAGGTGGCGGGTCGACCGGTATTCGTGGTGGACGTGCTGCGGGCCACCACGGTGATCTGCGCCGCGCTGTACAACGGCGCCAAGGGCATCGTGCCGGTGGGCAGCGTTGACGAGGCGAGCCGGATGGCCCAGACGCTTGGTCCCGAAGTGATTCTCATGGGTGAGCGCAACTTGCAGCCGATCGAGGGGTTTGCCCTGGGAAACAGTCCGCTCGAAGTGACCGAGGCGGTGGTGCGCGGCAAGACGCTGGTAATGTCCACCACCAACGGCACCCGCGCCCTCCTCGCTGCCCAGGGCGCCTCGGAGGTGTACGTCGCGGCTGCGGCCAATCTCGGCTTCGCTGGGCAGCGGGCCCGCGAGCTGCTGGAGACCCGCAAGGACTTGGTCATCGTCTGCGCCGGCAAGGAGGGCCAGTTCGGGCTCGATGACGCCTATGCCGCGGGGCGCCTCGCGCTCGAGGCGATCGAAGGGCGACGCCGACGCAAGGGCTTGAATGACGCCGCCCTGGTCGCGGTGCATCTGGCCCGCCGGTTCGGCCGGGATTGGGAGCGCCCGCTCACGCTCTCGGCTGCCGGCCGCCAACTCGCCAGGCTTGGCATGGGCGCGGATGTGGCCGAGGCCGCCCGCGAGAACGCCTATCCGGTGCTGCCGATCTTTCGCGACCGGCGGATCACCACGGCAGCGGCGGCGTGAGACCGGAGGACCGCCGCCGCTTCTCCGCCGTGGCGGCGCTGGTGCTGGGCGTCTTCATTGGCCTGACCCTGATCCAATCCGTTCCCACCGGCCCGCTCGGGCACGGGCTCGGCACCTTTTTGTGGTGGACCCTGGGCGTCGGCGCGGTGGGCCTGCCTCTGCTCGGCATCGGACTCGCGCTGGCCGGCTTCGACCGAGCCGGGCGGCTGGACATGAAGCGGGTGGGGGCCCTCGTCGGCGGGCTCACGCTGCTCATCCCATTCACCATCGGCATCGCGGCGAATGTGAAGGCCGACGACTTTCTGGGCACCCTCCGGGAATGGGAGTTCAAGGCCCGCGCAACCGGACTGGTCGCCGGCTTTGCGGCGCGCGGGGTGATCGAGACGATTGGACAGCCGGGCGGGTTTCTCCTGGCGTTTTTGGCGCTTTCGGCACTCACGCTCGCGACGCTGGCATGGCATCCACTGCATCGGCTGGAACGAAAGACGGTCGGTG
>JAYUAL010000477.1:0-7080 GCA_043741355.1 Gemmatimonadales bacterium
ACGCCCGGCGAGTCGGGGACACCGCAGGTCGCGGCTCCCGAGCCGGCACGAATGAGGAAGGGATCGGCATGGCCATGGTAGCAGCCCGCGAACTTGATCACCTTCGACCGCCCGGTGGCCGCTCGGGCCAGACGAACCGCGCTGGCCGCCCCCTCGGTCCCGGTGACCGTAAAGCGGATCATCTCGCAGCCGGGAACCCGTGCGGTGATCCGCTCCGCGAGCTCCACCTCTGCGGATGAGGCCAGCCCGAAGAGGAGGCCCCGACCGGCCGCGGTCGTGACGGCTCGAACCACTCCGGGGTGGGCGTGCCCCAGCAGCGCCGGGCCCCAGGCGCCGATCCAGTCCACGTATTCGCGGCCCTCTGCGTCGCGCACCCGGGCGCCGCGGGCATCCGCCAGGGCGATCGGGGCGGCGCCGACCGACTGGAAGGCGCGGACCGGCGAGTGCACTCCGCCCGGGGTGACCCGCGCCGCCCGGGCGAAGAGCTCGGCGTGGCCGGTCACGGGAGCCCCTGATCGCCGGCCCGGAGCGCCTCGGCGAGCCGGCCCGCGAAATAGGTGATCACGATATCTGCCCCGGCGCGCCGCAGACCGAGGATGGATTCCCACATCGCGGTCTCGAGGTCCATCCACCCGTTCGCGGCGGCGGCGTGGAGCATCGCGTACTCTCCCGACACCTGGTACGCCGCCACCGGCACCAGCACCGCTTCGCGCACGGCCCGCAGCACGTCGAGACAGGGCATACCCGGCTTCACGATCAGCGCGTCGGCGCCCTCGTCCACGTCGGCCCGGGCTTCGCGCACCGCCTCCCGGGCGTTGGTGGGGGCCATCTGGTAGCCGCGCCGATTCCCGAACTGCGGCGTCGAGCCGGCGGCATCGCGGAAGGGTCCGTAAAAGGCGGAGGCGTATTTCACGGCGTACGAGACGATCACCGTGTCGGACCTTCCGGCGCGGTCGAGCTCCGCCCGCAGGGCGGCAACGCGGCCATCCATCATGTCCGACGGAGCGACGACATCCGCCCCCGCCTCCGCGTACGCCAGCGCGGCGCGCGCCAGGAGCGGGAGGGTGGGATCGTTCTCCACCTCGCCGTTTCGCAGCACGCCGCAGTGGCCGTGATCGGTGTACTCACAGAGGCAGACATCGGCCCAGACAACCAGTTCCGGAACCGCGGCCTTGATGGCGCGAATCGCGGCCGGGACGGGGCCTTCCGGATCCCAGGCCGCCTGGCCGTCGGGGGACTTTTCCACCGGAAGGCCGAAGAGCAGCACCGAGCCGACGCCCAAGGCGTGGAGCCGGGCGGCTTCCCGGGAGGCCAGGTCGGGCGAGAGCCGGGCGTGCCCGGTGAGGGAAGCGATCGGCTGGTTCACTCCCTCGCCACCGACGACGAAGAGCGGTGCGACGAGCTGATCGGCGGCGAGCCGGGTTTCGCGGGCCAGAGCCCGGAGGCCGGGGGTGCGCCGGAGCCGGCGTCCCCGCTGGGTGGGAAAGCTCATCGGGGGGCGGGGGAGTGAGAGGGAATGAGCAAGGTTGCGCAGAGCTCGGCTGCGGCCTCGAATCGAGCGCTGGGAGAAATGTGTGGGCCGAGTCCGAGGGTACGAAGAGTTTGCGCGGTCGTGGCGCCGATGGCCACGATCGCCCGCATCCGGGCAACCTCTGGAGCGCCCACGGCCTCGACCAGTGCCCGCGCGGCGGACGGGCTCGCGAAGACAACGCCCTCCGCGGAGGCTCCTCCCCAAGCCCGCCGAATCTCCTCAGTCGGGCGGGAGACCGTTCGGTAGGCGTGGACGACCGTTACCGTGGCGCCCTCCGCGCGGAGCGCCGTCGCCACGTCCATCCGGCCTTCCGCCGCCTGGGGTATGAGGACGGTCCGACCCGGCCACCGGTCGGCGGGGCGGAGGAGCGCGATCAGGTCGTCCGCGCCTCCCGATGGCGCGACCACGGCCGGCGCTATCCCGTGGCGCTCAAAGCCCGCCGCGGTCGCGGCTCCGACGGCGGCGCAGCGCAGCCCGCGCGGCCACGGGAACGCGGGGCGCAGCCCGGCCAGCGCCTCGACGGCTCGCGCGCTGGTGGCCACGAGCCAGTCGAACCGATCGAGCCGGACGGCAACCTGCTGAAGCGATGCCGGGTCCGCCGGCGCGAGATGCTCGATCACCTGGCACGCCACCGGATCCAGCCCGTGGTGGCGGAGCGCCGATGAAAGTGGGCCGTCCGATCTCTCGGAGCGGGTTACGGCGACCCGCGGCGATTCGGGGAGACTCACGCGCCGGTCCCGGTCGTTTGATTCATCGCGTCGTCGATGATCCGCGCGGCGCCGGCTCGGATCAGCCGGAGGCCGGCTTCCTGGCCGAGGGCGAGCGGCTCTTCGCCTTCCAGCCGGACCCGCCGGGACTCGGTGCCGTCGAGGGAAAACACGCCGGCGTCGAGGGAGATGGTGCTCCCGGTTTCCCGCGCGAAGGCCCCGACCGGCACCGAGCAGCCGCCGCGCAACGCGCGGAGCACCTCCCGCTCCGCCAGGACCGCCCGGTGGGTTGGGGCGTGGTGCAGGGCGGTGGCCAGCTCGAGGGTGGCGCGGTCGGTCGCTCGCCCCTGCACCGCAAGTGCGCCCTGGCCGGGTGCGGGCAGGAACCGGCTGACCGGGAACACTTCCGTAGCGCGGCCCATCAGATCCAACCGCTCGAGGCCGGCGCGGGCCAGGACCACGGCGTCGAGGTCACCGCTGGTAACCCGGCCGAGCCGGGTCGGCACGTTGCCGCGCAAGGACAGGCAGCGGAGATCGGGACGTAGCCCGCGCAGTTGCGCCTGCCGGCGAAGGCTCGAGGTCCCGATCCGAGCGCCGCGCGGCAGCCCGTCCAGGCGGGCGCCATGCCGGGAGCAGAGGACATCTTCGACCGGCCCGCGTTCCGGCGTCGCGAACACCACCAGCTCCGGGACGCTCGCCACCGGCAGATCCTTGTAGCTGTGTACTGCCAAGTCGATGCGGTCCTCCAGCAGCGCTCGCTCGAGCGTGGAGGTGAACCATCCGATTCCCTCCATCCGTTCCAACGGAGCCTCGGATTGGTCATCGCCCTGCGTGGTCAGCTCGATGACCTCGATGCCGAGCGAGGGGCGGAGGGCACGCAGGCTCCTTACGACGGACTCGGTCTGCCGGCGGGCCAGGGCGCTGGCCCGGGTGCCGATCCTGAGGCAAGTCACCGCAGCGATTCTTCCCGCCGGGGGAGCCTGGCGGTTGTCAGCGACCACTCCAGCCGGCGCTGTTCCCGGCGCCGGTGCATGGCGAGCGCTTCCTCGAGCAGCGCCTCCACCCGCGGAATCTCCGCCTCGCGGCGCGCCCGGTTTTCCCTGACCAGCGTCTCCAGGCCGGACAAGTCCCAGGCGCGCACCCCGGCAATTCTGCCGACGGCGGGGTCCACAGCCCGCGGCATGGATGCATCCAGGATCACGAGCCGTCCGGTGCGTCGTCCGCGGCGGGCCCCCCGGACCATCTCGGGCGTTACCAGGAACGCGTCCGCGCGGACCGCCACGATGACTGCGTCGGCCTCCATGATCCATCTCGGCAGCTCGGCCAGCGGGGCCGCGAGGACGCCGGTCCGATCAGCTGCGGCTTCTGCGGTTGCCGGAGTGCGGTTCAGCAACACGCAGCGGCCAACCCGCTCCGCAGTGAGGTGTCGGACCACCCGAAGGCCCACCGATCCGGCTCCGACCACCAGTACGGTGCGCTCACCGAGATCGGGGTGATCGCGGCGAACCAGATTGACGGCGACGGAAGCCAGGGAGAGGGCTCCGGCTCCAATGCCGGTTTCGGAACGGGCCCGGCGGCCGAATCGGATGGCATCGCGGAAGAGGTCGCCGAGGGCCGGGGCGGAGTTGTCATCCCCGCGAGCCGCCTCCGCGGCGGCCCGCACCTGGCCCAGCACTTCGGTTTCTCCCAGGAGCACCGATTCGAGCCCGGCCGCCACCCGGAGGAGGTGCCGGACCACGGCCTCGCCGCTCAGGTGGTGCACCGACGTTGCGGGGTCCGGCCACGGTCCCGGCGCGGCGGTCCGCAGCGAGGACTCGGCCAGGCCGTCGTCCCCGGCCGCGGCGGAGCACCAATAGAGCTCGGTGCGGTGGCAGGTGGAGAGCACCACGGCCTCGACGCCGCGCTGCCGCAGACTGGAGCACACCCGCCGGGCCGCGGCAGGCGATAGCATCACGCGTTCCAACGCGTGAAGCGGGGTGGTGTGGTGGTTGATGGTCAGAGCCCGGAGGCGGGCAACTCCGGTCGGTGGAGACGGCCCGGGAGAGCACAGCATGGTCCGAGGATATCGGCCTCGCCGGCCCCGAACCATTCGGAAGGCTACGGAGCCGGGCTCCGGAAAGCTACGGAGTCCGCACCAGCCCGGCCCGCAGGGCAAACTGGGTCAGGAGTGCGACGGAGCGAAGCTCCAGCTTGCGCATCAGGTTGGCGCGATGGGTCTCGACCGTGCGGGCGCCGATTCCCAGAGTGGCGGCGATTTCCTTCGTGGAGCGCCCCATCGCGATGGCGCGGAGCACCTCACGCTCCCGATCGGTCAGACGGTCAAGCCCGGGTGCGCCGACAGCCCCCCCGCCGCGCACGATCCGGGTGAGCTGCTGTTGAATGAGCGCGCTGTGGAACGCCCGGCCGCCCACCACCGCCGTGATGGCCGCGACCAGATCCTGAACCGCGGAATCCTTGAGCAGATAGCTGTCGGCCCCCTGCTGGATCGCCCGGGTCACGTACTCCGCGTTCGCATGCATTGTGAGGACGACGATCTTGAGGCCCGGCCGGGCCGCCTTCGCCCGCCCGAGAACCTCCAACCCGTCCACACCTGGCATTCCGAGGTCGAGCACCATGACATCGACCTGGGTGTCCTGGAGGGCGGCCAGCGCGGCACCTCCGTCGGCCGCCTCGCCCACGATCACGATGCTGGCTTCGCTCTCCAGCACACGCCGGACCCCGGCCCGCACCAGCGGGTGATCGTCCACCAGCAGCACCCGAATCGGCTCGGGTGGCATCACGATGTCTCCCCGGAAGGCATCGTGGCATCGAGGCGGAAGCCGGTTCCCGGGGCGGTCGTGATGAGGAGCGTGCCGCCGAGTGCGCTCACCCGTTCGCGAATGCCGAGCAGACCGAGGTTCGGCACGGGCTGGTGCGGCGCACCCACGCCGTCATCCTCCACCGTCACCCGGATGAGGCCGGCCTCCGGCCGCAGCACAACACGCACGGACACCGCGGCGGCGTGGCGGGCGACGTTGGTGAGGGCTTCCTGGACGACCCGGTACAGCGCCACTTCCAGGTCGGCGGAGCAGCGGGGGAGACTGTCGGGCCCTTCGAGGCGCGCGCTGATCTGCGACCGCCGGCCGAAGTCGTCCACCAGGCTGCGCAGCGCCGGGAGGAGGCCGAGGCTGTCGAGTTCCGTGGGGCGAAGGAGGTTGCTGAGATTCCGGATCTGCGCGAGCGCGCGACCCACCAGGGCCGCCGCCTGGTCCCGGCCGTCCAGGTCCAGCTCGATCTTCGCGGCCGTGAGGATCTGGCCGGCCTCGTCGTGGAGCTCCCGCGCCACGCGGCGGCGCTCATTCTCCTGGGCCCGCAGCAGGAGGCGGGTGAGCTGCTCGAGCTGGCCGCTGCGTACCTGGAGGGCGTCGCGTCCTTCGCTCAGCACCAGGAAGAGCATCCCCGCCGCCGCCACGACAATGAAGAGGACATCGGCGAACACCCCGTAGAGTACGCCGCTGCCGAGCGGCCGAAGCAGCGGATAATCCAGGTGATGGAGGCCCCACAGGGCAAAGGTCCAGGCCAGCACGGCCGCGCTCACCGAGCGGGTCCGTCGCCGGTGCCGCCAGAACACATATCCGGTCCAGAGCGTCACGGCGGACAGGGCGACCGCCGAGGAGAGCCCACCGAGACTGTAGCTGTGCAGTCCGTAGATCGTCACCGCCGACCAGAGGACCACGGCCACCGGGAGGCCGAGATACGGCCATCGAAAGCCGCGCCCCTCGGAGAACTGCAGCGCGGCCCACAGCAACAGGAGGGCGGTCCAGCCGGTGGCGATTTGGTGGGCGAAGAGCCACCATTCCTGGCGCGTGATCACGAACGCCGAAATGCAGCCAAGGCGGGCCGCGTAGAGCGCCCACGCGCCAGCCCAGGTGAGGAAGTAGGGACGATGCTCGTGCCGCCAAAGACCCAGGTTGACGAGCGCCAGGAGCGTGGTGACCAGCGCCTGGAAGCCGAGGGAGGTGAGTTCGACTGTCTGCCGGTCCACGCCTAGCAATGTATCCGGGGGCCGCGCGGACACGAAAGCGGCGGCCCCGCGGGGCCGCCGTCTCCGTGCAGGTGCCTCCGAGGGATCGCGGCGGATCAACAGGCCGAGCTGGGCGCCGCTCGCCCCGCGCGCGAGGATCTGCGCGCCGCAGACGATTTCCTGATCGCTCGGATGATCGCGGCCCGCCCGGACCAGCGCCGACTGCGACATTTCCAGCTGCGCGAGGGCGGTGGCGGTCGCGGCCACGATCTGGCTCTCGCTAGCGCCCTTGGCCCGAATTTCGGTCGTGCGCCTACTTCGGCGGGAGCGTCCCCGGCAACATGATGTGCGCGTACGGCGTGCCCTTCCACATGACGAAGGGACCGCCGTTTTTCGGGTCGGTCGACATCCCTTCGAGCAGCCGCTGGTCCGGGAGGAGGACCATGATGTGCGGGTCACCATTCTGGATCCATTGATTCGCCGGCGTGGGCGCAGTCGCGAACGGGTCGGTGTTGCTGACCGGGATGTCGCCCTGCAGCATGTACGCGAAGCCGACCTGCGTCACCGTCGGGACCCGCTTGTTCATCCACGCGTCGATGACGGCACGCCACGGCGCGTCAAGGCACATCGGGGTGTTGTTCGGCAGGTTGGGAATGTCGGGCATGCACACCCAGTCGCTGGTGCCCTGACGCAGCGTGCGGCCATCGTGGCCCATCACCGTGGCGCCCGCGGTCACCGAGGCCGGCGCCGCGCTCAGCGCGTTCGCGATGAGGGCCTGATCGCTCAATGGAGGCTCCCCCGGCCGAGGCGGCTGGCCGTGGGTTGCCTGGGCGGTGACG
>JAYUAL010000478.1:0-7044 GCA_043741355.1 Gemmatimonadales bacterium
GCGGCGCCGGTCGGCGCCGCCCCGCTCGGGTTTGAAAGCGATCATACCGGAATTCGGGCCCTCATGGCCGGGCGGCCTGTTTTCGCCCCGGTTGACATAGGGGGTGGGGGTATTCTATGATGCAGAGGCGAAGACGCGAAGACGCTACGACGCTGAGAGGCTAAGTCATGTCGCTGGACCAGATCGTCGTGCTTGTAGGCGGTGTCGCCGCTATAGCCTGGGTCAATTGGTACTTCTTCTTCGCCCGCCGCACCGCCGCGTCCGCCGCGATGAACCACTCAGGGGTACAGGAGATCCTGATCACCGTCGCCGGCGGATACACCCCGCAGGTGGTGCGGGTCAAAGCCGGCCGCCCGGTCCGGCTGGTATTCGACCGCCGCGAGACCAACCCCTGTTCGGAAGAGATCGTGGTTCCCGACTTCGGGATCCGCCGATTCCTCCCTCCCGATGAAAGGACCGCGGTGGAGTTCACTCCGGCCGGCCCGGGCGCGCACGAGTTCACCTGCGGGATGGGGATGCTGCACGGCCAGGTGATCGTCGAATGAGCCGCACCGTCACCCTCCCGGTAACCGGGATGACCTGCGCGGCCTGCCAGGCGCGGGTGCAGCAGGCACTCGAAAAAGCCCCCGGGGTGGAGGAGGCGGCGGTCAATCTGCTGCTCAACTCGGCGACCGTTCGCTTCGACCCCGCCATCACCTCTCCGGACCTGCTCGTGGGGGCGGTCCGGGAGACCGGCTATGACTCCGAGCTTCCCTCGGCCGCTCCCGACCCAGCCGCCGAAGAGCTGGCCCAGGACACCCACGCGGCCGGGGAATTCCGCGCTCTCCGGTTCAAGGCCTCTGTGAGTCTGGTGCTCGGCCTGATCGCCATGGTGTTATCAATGCCGGTCATGGCCGCGAGTGCGGCCTCGGGCCACTCGCATGCCGCCGATCCGCTGCTCACGCTCGCCGCCCGATGGGTCGATCCGGCCCTCCGGAGCGCCATGCCGTGGCTCTACGACGTGCCGACCGGTACACTGGCCTTCGGGTTGCTCGCCATCACCCTCCTGGTGGTGCTGTGGGCGGGGCGGCACTTCTACGTTCGCGCCTGGCAGGCGTTCCGGCACCACGCCGCCGACATGAACACCCTGATTGCCGTCGGGACCGGAGCCGCGCTGCTCTTCTCAGTCTTCGCTACGGTCAATCCGGGGTTTTTCCTGGCCCGGGGCGTCGCGCCCGACCTGTACTACGAGGCGGTGATCCTGATCATCGCGCTGATTCTTATGGGCAACGCACTCGAAGCGCGGGCCAGGCGGCGGACCTCGGCGGCGCTGCGGGCGCTGACCCGGCTCCAACCGGCCACCGCGCGCCTCCTGCGCAACGGCACCGAGCTCGAGCTTCCGGTCGCTGAGGTACGGGTGGGCGACATGGTCATTACGCGTCCCGGCGAGCGGATCGCGGTGGACGGGACGATCGTCGAGGGAACCAGCGCGGTCGACGAATCGATGCTGACCGGCGAGTCCCTGCCGGTGGAAAAGGTGGCGGGGAGCGCGGTCGTCGGCGGGACGATGAACGGCACCGGCGGCTTCCGTTATCGGGCTACCACCCTCGGCAGCGAGAGCGTGCTTGCCCGGATCGTGCGGCTGCTGCGCGAGGCTCAGGGATCCCGGGCTCCGCTCCAGCGTCTGGCCGACCGGATCAGCGGTATCTTCGTTCCGGTGGTGGTCTCGATCGCGCTCGCCACCTTCGTCGCGTGGTATCTCCTGGTTCCCGAGGCGCCTTTCGTGCGGGCCTTTGCCGCCGGCGTGGCGGTCCTGATCATCGCCTGTCCCTGTGCCATGGGGCTGGCGGTGCCGACTGCGATCATGGTGGCCACGGGGCGCGCCGCGGAGCTCGGCCTGCTCATCAAGGGCGGTGAGGCGCTGGAGCGCGCGGGGAAGATCGACACCGTGGTGCTCGACAAGACCGGGACGGTGACCGAAGGAAAGCCGGTTCTGACCGATGTGGTGCCGCATCCCGGGGGCGCCGACCCTGCCTGGCTGGGTAAGGTGGGGTCGCTGGAAGGGGCTTCCGAGCATCCCGTGGCCGCCGCGATTGCCGAGGGAGCCGGCGCGCGGGGAGCCGGACGGGAGGAAGTGACCGGGTTCACGGCCGTGCCGGGACATGGCGCCGTCGGTCTGGTGGCAGGCGTCCGGGTCGTCGTGGGCAACGAGGCGATGCTGGCGAGAGAATCCATCGACATCGGGCCGTTGCGCGAGGTGGCCGGGCGGCTGGCCGCCCAGGGCAAAACAACCGTGTACGCCGCCGTGAACGGCCGTCCCGCCGGAGTGCTTGCGGTGGCGGATCCCATCCGCCCTTCGTCGGCCGCCGGCATCGCTTCGCTCCTGGGCCTCGGCCTCGACGTCGCCATGGTGAGCGGGGACAACCGGAACACCACTCTCGCGGTGGCGCGCCAGGTGGGGATTGATCGGGTGCTGGCGGAGGTGTTGCCGGAAGGAAAGGTGGCGGAGGTTCGCCGGATGCAGGCGCTGGGGCGCACCGTCGCGATGGTGGGCGACGGAATCAACGATGCGCCGGCGCTGGCTGCCGCCGACTTGGGGCTCGCGATGGGAAGCGGCACAGACATCGCTGCGGACGCCGCGGACGTGGTCCTGATGGGGCCCAAGCTCGGCGCCGTGGCCCTGGCGGTCCGGCTGTCGCGGAAAACAGTTCGGGTCATGCGGCAGAATCTGTTCTGGGCCTTCGTCTACAACGTGATCGGTATTCCAGTGGCCGCGGGAGCTCTCTACCCGGCCTTTGGCATTCTGCTGAGCCCGATTCTCGCGAGCGCGGCCATGGCCCTGAGCTCGGTGTGTGTGGTCGGGAACAGTCTTCGGCTGCGCAGGTTCGAGTAGAGGCTAAGAGGCTAGGAGGCTAAGAGGCTAAGAGGCTAGGACGCTATGACGCTAAGGGGGATCACGTGAGTGAACGAACCAAGGAACCCGACACCACCGCGCGGTGCGGGTGTGAGGTTTCGGACCTCCCCGATGGCCGGAAGGCTGCGGGCGTGGACCCGGACATCAAGGAACGCAGCCAGAAGCGACTCCGCCGCATCGAGGGCCAGGTCCGCGGCCTGCAGAAGATGGTGGCCGAGGACCGTTACTGCCCCGAAATCATGGTGCAGATCGCCTCGGTGCACGAGGCGCTTCGCGCGGTGGGCCGCGAGCTGATGCGGAACCATCTGCGGCACTGCGTGGCCCAGGCGGTCCGGGCAGGCGGCAGCGAGGCCGAGTCGACGTACAACGAGCTGCTCGACCTCATCTACACCACCTCGCGGTGAGCGCCGCCCAGGGAGTGCTCGAGATCGCCGGGAACGCCGGCGGGCATCTGCGCCGCCGGGAGGCGAGCTATCTCCCCTCCAGTGGCGACATCAGGGTCGGGGAGCGGCTCATCCGGCAGCATAGCCTTCGCACCGGGGATGACATCTCCGGCGAAACCCAGAATGGCCGAGGCGGCGCGGCGTTGGAGCGGGTAACCGCCATCAACGGCGCCGCGGTCGACGCGGTTGGGGATCGTCCTGAGTTCAGCCGATTGGCCGCCATTCACCCCAACGAGCAGCTCCGGCTCGAGTCCGGGCTGGCGCGCGGCGGTCAGCCCGATCTGACGAATCGGGTCATCGACCTGCTCTGTCCCTTCGGCAAGGGGCAGCGCGCCCTGATCGTGGCACCAGCCAAGGCCGGCAAGACGATGGTGCTGCAATCGATCGCCTCCGGGGTGAGCATCAACTATCCCAAGGCCGCCCTGTTCATCCTCCTGGTGGACGAGCGCCCCGAGGAAGTGTTCGAGATGGAAGCGGCCGGCGTGGGCGAGGTGATCGCCTCCAGCTTCGACAATCCGCCGGCGCAGCACGTGACCGTGGCGGAACTGCTGCTGGAGCGGGCTCGCAGGCGGGTAGAGCTGGGCATGGATGTGGTGCTGATTGTGGATTCGCTCACCCGGCTGGCGCGGGCCTACAACGCGTCGGCCAAGGGTTCGGGACGCACCCTGTCCGGCGGGCTCGACTCCCAGGCGATGGAGCGTCCCAAACGATTCTTCGGGAGCGCGCGAAAGGTGGACCCGGCCCAGGGCGGCGGATCGCTCACGATCATCGCCACCGCGCTTATCGACACCGGCAGCAAAATGGACCAGCTGATCTTCGAAGAGTTTAAAGGCACCGGCAACAGCGAGCTGGTGCTTTCCCGCGAGCTCTCCGAGCGGCGCATCTTTCCCGCGGTCGACCTTCTGGCCAGCGGCACTCGCAAGGAAGAGCTGCTTCTTTCCGAAACCGGGCTCGCCGCGTCCCGGAGACTCCGCCAGCGAATCGCCCGGATGACCCCGCTCACCGCAATGAACGACCTGATCACCGACTTGCGCCGGCATCCCACGAACGCTACGCTGATCGAATCGCTTCAGAACTCCTGAGAGGAGTTGGGTGTGAACCGAGCCGCGACGCTCGCAAGCTTGCTTCTGACCTCCCCCCTTGCTGCACAGACGCCCGATCCGCCCGCCCCGTCCCGTCCCGTGGCCCACGCGGTTCGGGTCGAGGCGGGCCCGGTGTTCGATGGGCGGCTCGACGGTGTTCAACGAGGGTCGGGAGACCGGAGAAAACGCCCGGCCGCTGGACCGGGCGTTCCTGGTGAAATTCACCAGACAACTGGACCTGGGAAAGTAGGAACGAAGTCCGCTACTGGTGCGCTTTGAGGGCCACGCCCAGCGAATCCGCCAGAAGCTTGATCAGGTTGCGTCCCCGGCGATCCCGCACGTTCAGATTCACCCCGCTCTGATCGGCCCGGAAGTCCACCAGGGTTCGACCCGCGTCATCCTTCACCGAAATCACGGCGCCTTGGGAATCGGCCTGGAGTGTGAAGCTGCCTCTCTCCGGTCCGCCCTGGTTTCTGATGTCGAAGCTGCCCCGGGCCCGCACGCCCCCGTTGGCGCTGGTGTTCAGGGAGGCGTCGAGGCTCCGGACGTCGGACCGGCTCCAGTGGTCCACGTCACGCTGCAGCAGATACAGCGGACGGGTGACGGTACCCGGCTCGAAGACGATCTTCCCGGTCTGCACGAGATCTCCGGCGCCGAGCTCGGCCGGAGCGGCGCAGCGGAACCCGGTCCGGTCAGCGAGGTGGGCCAGGTCATCGGTGGTGAGCGAGCAATCCCGGAGCGCCTCGATGTCGTTGTCGTCGGCGAGGGCCACCCGGACCGTCACCCGCCCGGGATCGCCGGGGGCGGTTCGCTGGATGTCGATTCCGGTGACGTTGCCGATGTTGCGCCCTTCGAAACGAAACTTGAGATTGGCAAGCTGGAGCGGAATCCGGGCGCCGGCCGTCGCGAGCAGATGCCGAACCTCGGCTTTACCCTTCCGCACCGCAGCCATGGCCGCAGTTCCAATTACAAAAACGAGGATCGCCCCGCCGGCAATTCGGATCCAGTAACGATTCACAGGGAACCTCCTGGAAGCATTTGGCCTGCAACGTTGCAACCCGATACGTTGCTGTCTTGGCCTTTGTTTCAGATTGCTTGCTCCGAAGGCGTGGAACGTCCTATTGTTCCCGGAGGATTTCTCCCTCGGGGTGGCGGTGCGGGACTGTACTGACTGGATCCGCAGGATAGGACCCCTGGTCCTGGTCGCGGGGTGGGCGGGGTGCCAGGTTAAACAACTTCCGCCCCGGCCGGCGACCGGCGCGGCCTCCGAAACCCTGCGGGCCCCACCCGATTCGGCCATCCCCGACGACGTGATGGGCGTGGCCATCCGCCGAGGCCGGGCGCTGCTCGCTGCTACAAAGGACAGCCTGCCGGGCCACGTGGGGAGCGACCTCCGTTGCTTCAGTTGCCATCTGAAGGAGGGAACCCAGACGGGCGCCTTTCCCCTGATCGGCGCCTACTCCCGGTTCCCTCAGTACCGGCCCCGAAATGCCCTGGTCAATCTTATCGAGGACCGCATCAACGACTGCTTCGAGAGAAGCATGAACGGGAAGGCGCTTCCCCGCGACGGTCCGGAGATGCGGGATATCGTGGCCTACCTGGGCTTCATGTCCCGCGGCGTGGCCCCCCCCGGGGAGGTTCCCGGGTTGGGGGTCCGAACGCTGGAGCCACTCCGCCCAGACACGGTCCAGGGCCAGGCGATCTTTGCGGAGACCTGCAGCCGATGCCACGGCCCCGATGGTGGGGGAACTGCGCTCGCTCCGCCGCTCTGGGGTCCCCGCTCCTTCAACATCGGCGCGGGCATGGCGCGGCTGCGCACCGCTGCGGCGTTCATCCGGGACAATATGCCCAACGATCGCGCTGTGGTCCTAAGCGATCAGCATGCCTACGACGTGGCCGGGTACATTCTCTCGCGTCCGCGCCCTGATTTCGCCCGCAAGGCGGACGATTGGCCCAACGGCAACCCGCCGCCGGACGTGGGCTACTCCACCCGCGCGGCGACGCTCAAGACTTCGGCCCCTCATCCGAAGCCGTAATTCCACAGCCGCAATTCCACGATAAATGGAGGTGGTACAATGGATCCCTTCGCCCCCACAGCCCGCCGCGGATTCCTCACCCGTCTTGCCGGAGCCGCCGCCGCAGTCGGGATCGGCGGGACGCTACCCAGGTCGGTCGCGGCCCAGCCGGCCCAGTCGTCGCCCCACGATGCCTGGCTCGACAAGATGACCGGCGCACATCGCTGCCTGTTCGATTTCCCGACTCACGCCGCGGGCGTGCCGCTCATCCACATGCTGAACTTCCTCAACACCTACGCCACGGAGTACCGGACCAAACCGGGGGAAGTAAACGCGATCGGCAGCTTCTATTTCGTCGGGCCGACGTCGAGCATCCCGCTGGCCTTCAACGACGCGGCCTGGGCCAAGTATCAGCTCGGCGCCTACCTCAAGCTCGACGATCCGAAGACCAAGGCGCCCTCAGTGCGGAACATGTTCAACGCGCCGCAGCCGGGCGACCCGGTGCTCTTCGGCGGACAGGTGGCGCCGGCATCAATCGCCAGCCTGCAGAAGATGGGCGCGACCTTCCTGCTCTGTAACAACGCCTTCAGTGTGTTCGTGAGCCAGCTTTC
>JAYUAL010000479.1:0-7039 GCA_043741355.1 Gemmatimonadales bacterium
CCGGTGGGAGCCAGCGCGTCGAGCACCGGCAGCAGATTCGGATTGGTGAATACGTCGAACCAATGCTTGTGGAACAGGATGTCGCCGTCGTGGGCCCTCACCTCGGCCGCCAGCGCGACCGGGTCTCTGGGTGCCGGCTCGATCACCAGAGGATTTCTGAGATGGGTCTCGGCAATCTTGCGCTGGCCCGGCGTGCCCCGCATGCAATGCGCGGGAAAGGTCGCCTTCCAGTCAGGCGCGGCCGAGAGCTCGCGGTGGCCGGGAACGTGGTCGTCGGCGCTGGCGAGAATGCGGATGCCGTTCCGGTGGGCGTACTGGGTCAGGCGGTGCAGGACCGGGATGATCGCCTCACTGCCCGTGACGTAGAGCTTCCCGTCGGCGCGCATGAAGTCGTCCTGGGTGTCGACGTCCCAGAAGATGGTGGTCATGGTCACAAGACCGGTTCGAGGCGCGGGTTGGGCCGGTATTCTCTTCCCACCTTCGCGCACGGCGCGCCCTCGCGCCGCACTACATCGGCGGTGAAGTCGAAACGCCCCTGGAACAGGGAACTGCCGACGCCATAGGCATCCACCGGCACCCGCTGCCGCTTGAACTCCTGAATTTTTTCCACGGTGAACCCGCCGGAAACGATGATTTTGACTTTCCCGAATCCGCGTGCGTCGAGCGCCTCGCGCACATTCAGCACCAGCTGGGGACAGACGCCGGTGGGCCGGAAGTGACCCATCTGGGGGAGAATCGATTTGTCGACCAACATCTCGCTGGTGTCGAGCCGGACTCCGTAGAGGCGGTCGCCCATCGCTTCGGCCACCTCGAGCGAGGTCTTGACGCAGTCGTTCTCGAAGTCCACCAGGCTCACCAGCCGCACCGAGGGGTCGATGTGATCGGCGAATTTCCGGGTGGCCTCCACGGTGTCACCCCCGTAGACCGCGATCAACGCGTGCGGCACCGTGCCCACCCCCTGGCTACCCCACCAGGAAGCCTGGGCGTCGGTCGACACGCCGATCGCCCCGGCGATGTGCGCGGCCCAGCCGTCGCCGGTCTGCACCAGCCAGTGATCGTGCCGGGCCGGGAAGAACATCACCTCCTTGGGCCGGGCCGCATCCACCACCCGCCGGGTGTTGGTACCGACCTTGGTGCGGCGGGCCAGCACGCCCAGGTACAGCGTTTCCAAGTGGGCAAAAACATCGTAGGGCCCTTCGATCATCAGGACCGTCTCCCAGGCCGCGATCGGGTCGCCGTCGTGCAGCGCCCATACCTCCAGGTCGCTCCACTCCATCGCGCAGAGCTTGAGGATTGCGATGGCCTCATCGATGCCGCCGAGGAACGCCGCGGATTTTCCGAAGACCTGCATCGTCACGCGGGGCCGGTACTCGTCGGCGAGGAGGATCTCCCGCGCCCTGGTGAAGTACTTATCCGAGTAGTACCCCGCCCGCATCTTCTCTACGGGGAGGTTGAAAATCGCGGGATCGAGCCGGGGGCGCTGGGTCATGGCTTGGTCTGGGCAAAGTGCTGGGTGCGCAACGCGGCCAGGAGGCGGCGCAGCTCCCGGGTTTGTCGGGCCTGGGGATAGCGGTCGATCAGGCGGCGGATTTCCACCATGGCGCGGCCGGGGTCATCGAGCTTCTGCTCGTAGAGTTCGGTCAGTGCCAGGCCCACTCGCATGTCTTCACCGGGGGAGAGCCGCGCGGCGTCCCGCTGCAGATTTTCCAGCTCGCCAGCCGCCGCGTGGGGCACCTTGAGGGGTCCGGCCAGCAGGTGGGCCCGCCGGATCAGCGCGTTGACGCGGTCCGCGGGGAGCCGGGCCCGGAGCCGGTACGCCTCGGCGGCGGCAGCGGTGTGCCCCTGCTCGGCCATGGCCTCTTCGGCCGAAAATCCCCCGTAGGCCCGCCCCAGTCCGACGTTGGAGAGCACCTGCGCCGCGAACTCCACCAAGGGCTCAAGGATCCAGTCCACCATCCCGGAAAGCACTCCGAACAGCGTCCAGAGCACGCCGGCCAGCACCAGCGCCCGGGGCTCGGTTCCGGCGAGGGCCAGGAGGAGCGCCACGACCGCGCCTCCGCCCAGGAAGAAGGCCAGCACGCCTCTCAGGTAGCGGAAGGGGTCGGCGTCGAGGCTCTCTGCGCGGTCGCGCAGGGATTTTGGCAAGAACGGCACGCTCCGAAGGTAGAGGCGGCCACCGGACCCGGCAAGTTGACAGGAGTGCGCTCCTGCCCCTGATTCTCTGTTCCACGTCACGCGTTTCCTCCTGCCGGGAGCATTCCGTGTCCGATTCCGTGACCCGCCGCACCTTTCTGGGCACGGCCGCCCTCGCGGCGGCTGGTAGCGCCCTTCCGGATCCGTTGGCTGCCACAGCGCCGGGGGCGCCCTGGATCAAGCGGAGTCCGGTCTCGAAACTCGCGGCGGTGAGCTCCACCAACGGGCTGCTGGGCGTTCGGGTGGCGACCGATCTCATGAAGCGGGGATCCGACACCCTCGACGCCGCGGTGGAGGGTGTGAAGATCCAGGAGCTCGATCCGAACGACGACTCGGTGGGGTACGGCGGTTTGCCCAACGCGGAAGGCGTGGTTCAGCTCGACGCGAGCTGCATGCACGGCCCCAGCAAGCGGGCCGGCGCGGTCGCCGCGCTCGAAGGAATCAAGACCCCGAGCGAGGTGGCGCGGCTGGTGCTCAAGTACACCAACCATATTCTCCTGGTCGGCGAAGGCGCCAAGAAGTTCGCGCTCTCCTACGGTTTCAAGGAGGAGGATCTCCTGACCCCGGCCTCCCGGGAAAAATGGCTCCGCTGGCGCGCCAACCGGGGCGCCAAGGACGACTATGTCGACGTGCCGGACAACGCGCCGCCCATGGTTCGCCCTACCGGCACGATCAACCTGAACCTGGTGAACGAGAAGGGAGATATCTCCTCCATCACCACCACCAGTGGCCTGGCGTGGAAGATTCCCGGGCGGGCCGGCGACTCACCCATCGTGGGTGCGGGTCAGTACACCGACAACGAGATTGGCGCGGCGGGGTCCACCGGGCTGGGCGAAGCGAACATCATGGTCTGCGGGGGATTCCTTACCGTGGAGCACATGCGCCAGGGGATGAAGCCCACCGACGCGTGCCTGGCCACGCTCAAGCGGCTGGTAGCGATGACCCGGCCGGCCCTGCTCGCGCCGGATGGACGCCCCACGTTTCAGATCCAGTTCTACGCGGTCAACAAGGCGGGTGACTACGGCTGTGCCGGGCTGCTTCCGACCAAGTACGCCGCCTGCGACGAGGCGGGCGGGGCCAGGCTCCTCGACGGCGCCTACCTGTATCAGCCCCGGTAGGGACGTGCGCCGATTTATCGTACTCGCCCTGCTGCTCGTCGCGGCGCCGCTCTCGGCTCAGGACGGTGTCCCCTGGCGCGCGAGCTACTTCCCCTACCTCATCGGCAATCCCTCGACCGGGCTGATGCTGGTCGGCCACTATCATCTGGCGCGTCCCGCGGAGTATGAGGCCCGGGTCCCGTTTGATGGCATCTTCTCGGCCGAGGCTGGCTGGAGCACCAACAACAGCCGATTTGTCAGCGCGAAGTTCCGGGCGCCGCTCCTGGCACCTGGCTGGCGGTTTGCCGCCGATGCCGGCGCGGGCCGCGAGGGCGCCTTCGGATACTATGGCTCCGGGCCGGACGGCTCCAATGAAGGACTCCAGCCCGGGAGCCCCTTCGGAACCGAGTTTTTTCGGGTGCGCCGCACCCGCTATTTCGTCCGCGGTGAGGTGACCCGCCGGATCGCGGGGCCGTTCTCGATTTCGGTGGGCAGCGCCTTCACCCACTACCGGTTCTCCTCCTCGAAGGACGGATCGGTCTTCGACAGCGACTACCTGACCAAGCCGCTCTTCGGCAACGACCTGACCGGCCGGCTCACGCTGGTGCTGGATACTCGGGACGATGAGTTCCTCCCGGCCAACGGCGCCTTCCTGGAGGCGGGGCTGTACGGGGGAACCGGCAAGTTCGAAACCCGATTCCTCCCGCCGGCCGGACCGACCGGGCCGATCCGGCCGAGCTTCACCGATGGGGGATATGCCGGCGCATATCTGCATCTGCGGGGCTACCTGTCGCCTCGAGGTGGGACGGTCATCGCGGGGCGGTTCGCGGCCCGGGGATTGGGCAAGGGAGCCCCGCTCGACGCGCGCTACATGGTGCCGGGCTGGGAGCGGGACATCACGGTGCTGGGAGGGGCGGATTCGCACCGGAGTTTCGTGCCGGGGCGCTTCGCGGGGCGGGGTGTGCTGCTGGCGAGCCTCGAGGTTCGGCACAATCTGCTCGACCTGGGCGACCTGGGCGCCGTCACGTTGATCGGCTTCGTCGACGGCGGGCGCGCCTTCGGGGATCAGGGGCTTCGGTGGACCCTGGATCGATGGAAGGTCGGCGGGGGAGGAGGGGTGGCGGTTCGCGTTCTGCGCAGTGCCCCGCTGATCATGAATTTTGCCGGGGGACCGGACGGATTCGTGTTTACGATGGGCAATGGGTGGAGCTTTTGAGTGACGCCAGCAGTTCCCGGAGCGTCGTCTCCCCCTTGTCCTTTGCGTACCACTTCCGGGCATATGCGTAGCGCTGCGGACTGGGCTTCATCTTCATGTTGGAGAGGACCCATTCCTGCAGCGCCGCAGGCCGGGGGCCCCAGTGGCCCAGTTCCCGGAACGATTCGTCCAGCACAATGGCGATGGGAATCGAGCGGGTCCCGCTGGTGAGATAGGCGTTCATCACCTCGGGATGCTCGTCGCGGACCAGAATCCTGAGCTCCATTCCCGGAATCAGGTCGGCCAGGCGGGCCAGCACCGGTACGGTGTTGGCCGCATCCCCGCACCAGTCGGCCGCGATCACCAGCAGCCTTCGCGCCGGGGACCGCATGAATCCCTCGATGGCCCAGCCGGGCAGGATCACCCGGTCGTAGATCCCGCGCCAGAGATCGTAGTGTTCCATGCCGGCCCGGAGAAACCCCGGCCAGGGCGTGGCGCCGGCCCAGAGGTTGGGGAAGTCCATCACATTTCCCTGATGTCCACTCCGAACCGCTTCAGCCCCTCGACATAGGGCTTGAACGGCATCGCCTCGTCGGGCGTATGCACGCCTCGCGCGGTGACGATGCCGTTGGCCTGCATGAGCCCGGTCAGCGAGAGAGAATAGCCGGTGGTGCGCATCATCGCGCTGATGCCCAGGGCGGGATCGTAGTAGTCGAGGAGCTCAAAGGTCACTTTCGCCGGTTTGCCGCCCTTCTCGCCTGCCACGACGACCCGGAGCGCCACGAGGTCGCGCCCCTCGGGCTTGTAAAGCTTGGGCTGCACCGCCGCGATGAAGAGATCTCTCGGCACCACCGCCTGGCCCTTGACCGGAATCGGCGTGTTGGAAATGAGTCCCAGCTCCCGTATCGGACGCATGATGGCCACGTGGCCGGGATAGCGCAGCGTCTTGTACTCCATGCTGTCGATTTTTTCCTCGAACGCGAACGGCATCGTACTCACGCCCCCCCCGGTGTGGAACGCCTCCAGCATGCCGACCGGGGCCGGGAACTCCTGCGGCTCGAGTTCCGAGAGCGCGTCCACCTGCAGCGCCTTCCCGCCCCGTAACACCCACGAGGGGGTGGTGTAGTAGTCGAGGGCGCCCTCGAGTGAATACACGATCTGGTAGTTGAGCGGCGGCTCCGGCTTCTGGGGCAGCCCGCCGACGTAAATCCTGACCGAACGAGCCTGATCCAGCCGGCGGATGCCCTCCGCGGCGAGGATGTTTACCATGCCAGGCGCCAGGCCGCAGTCCGGAATGACCGACACACCCGCGGCGGTGGCGGCATCGTGCAGTTTCTTCTGCTGGAAGACGATCTCGGTATTCCCTCCCAGATCGCAGAAATGACACCCACCCTTGATCGCGGCGCGGGTCATCGGCTCGTTGAAGTAGTAGGGCAGGGCGCAGAGGGCGGCGTCGTGGCCCCTCATCAGCTCGAGCACCACGGCGAAATCGCTCGCGTCCAGCGAAACCACCCGGAGTCGTTTGCCGACGTAAGGCTGGAGAAAGGGCGGGAGCCGGTTGGGCTGCAGATCGGCCAGGGTCACCTGGTCGACGGATTCATGCTGCAGCAGGTTGTGGGCCGCCGCGCAGCCCTGAAGGCCGGCACCCAGAACGAGCATCTTCATGTCAACTCCGCCGTGATTGCGTCCGGGAGGGAAAGCCATGAAAGCTAGCCGTGTCGGTGCCGGCATTCAACGCGCCAGGGTGGCTGCTCGCCCATCAGGGTAGCGTCCCCCGACTGGCGCTCCGGGAGATATATTTGCCGGCCATGTCCGCTCCGCCTTCGTCCTCTCGCGCTCCCGCGGGTCCTCGCCTCCGCACGGTCGGCCGCGCCACCCGCAGCCGTCTGATTCGTTCCGCGCTCGAGCTTTTCACCGAGCAGGGATTCCGCGCGACCACCACGCCGGAGCTGGCGCGGCGCGCCGGCGTAGCGGAAGCGACGATCTACCGTCACTTCTCCGGCAAGGAAGCGCTGCTCAACGCGGCGTGCCTGGAGGCGCTGGCTTGGGGATTGAGCCTGGTCCCGGGGGGAGAGACGGAGCATCGGCTCGACGCCGAGGTCGCTCTGGGACTCATCGGGCGCGAGATAGTGCAGGTGGCGGAGCGGGATCCTGCGCTGGTGCGGATGCTCCTTCGCCCTCCGGAGGAAACCCTGCATGGGGAAGGCACCCGCCAGGCCATCAAGGATTTTCGAGGCGGTCTACAGCAGATCATGGCTGCTGGCAAGCAGCGGGGCCGGATCCGGCCCGGTTCCGCGGAGCTCTGGGCCGCGGTCTGGCTGGCGCTCGCCGGCTTCGTGGCCGAACGGGTGGCAGCCAAGGAGTGGGGTGTGGACCACCCGAATGTCGAGCTGGCGCTCGAAGCGGCGTGGCAGGCGGTGGCCTACCGGATGCCGGATACCCCGCTCGAAGTGGTGACCTGAGTTCCGGGATGGTGGGTCAGCTGGCGAATCCTGGCCGGCGCACCAACCCAGACTGGATGGCGGGAGTGCCCCCCCGCAAGCGGTCGCACTTC
>JAYUAL010000480.1:0-2984 GCA_043741355.1 Gemmatimonadales bacterium
CGTCAACCTGGTCCAATCCGCCTTCACCCGCTGGTGCCTCATGGAGAAGATCCTGGTCCGGCTGGGACTCGCACGGGAGTGACGACAGTCCTCGGATACGCCCTCGCGCTGCTCATCGGCCTCCTGCTCGGATTGCTGGGCGGGGGTGGCTCGATCCTCACCGTTCCGGTCCTCCACTACGTGCTCGGCTACGACGTCAAGGCGGCGATTCCGATGAGCCTGGTCATTGTGGGGCTGACCAGCGGGTTCGGAGTGGCCAACCACTGGCGGGCCCGCGCGGTCAACTGGCGCGCCGCGCTCTCGTTTGGCCCGCCTGCGGTGGTGGGCTCGATCCTCGGCGCCGAGCTCGGGCTCAAGGTCGAACCCGGGGTACAGCTCACGGTGTTCGCGCTGATCATGCTCGCCGCCGCGGTCTCGATGCTGCTGCCCAGGCCGGCGGTCGAGGCCGACGTGGTGCGACCCCGCCCGCTTCCGCTCATCAGCCTGATCGGCGCGGCAGTCGGCGTGCTCACCGGATTCGTCGGCGTCGGTGGCGGGTTTCTCTACGTACCCGCCCTGGTGGTGCTGGGCGGACTTACGATGAAACAGGCGATCGGTACGTCGTTGGTGCTGATCATGCTAAGTTGTATCGCCGCGGTGGCGCGATATCACGGGAACACTGTATTCGACTGGCGCGCCATCTTCATTTTCACCGCGCTCGCGTTCGTGGGAGTGGCCGCTGGCAGCCGCCTGGTTCCTCATGTATCGCAGCAGGTCCTTCGCAAGGGGTTTGCCGTCTTTCTCCTGGCCGTGGGCGCGCTGGTGCTCCTGCGCGGCCGCTGAGCCTCCTGATTCCCTATGATCTTCCTCCGACTCTACGACGATTCGCTGGCCCAGGCGAGCTACCTGATCGGCTGCGCCAAGTCGGGCACCGCCGTGGTGATCGACCCCAACCGCCTGGTCGAGCAGTACCTCGCGGCGGCTGCGGCCCAGGGGCTTGCCATCACCGCGGTTACCGAAACCCACATCCACGCCGATTTCGTTTCGGGCGGCCGGGAGCTGGCCCAGCGCACCGGCGCCTCGCTCCACCTTTCGGCCTGCGGCCCCCCGGAATGGCAGTACGAGTTCCGCCACGAGAAGAACGTGCGATTGCTCGAGCACGGCGCCTCGATCCGCGTGGGCCAGGTCGACCTCTCGGCGGTCCACACCCCCGGTCATACACCGGAGCATTTGAGCTTTCTGGTCACCGATGGCGCGGCTGCCGGCGAGCCGATGGGGATCGTGAGCGGTGACTTCGTTTTCGCCGGCGACGTCGGCCGCCCCGACCTCCTCGAGAAAACCGCAAGCATAGCCGGCGCCGCCGAATCCGGCGCCCGCGAGCTCTTCAGAAGCCTCGTCTGGTTCAAGACGCTGCCGGATCATCTGCAGGTATGGCCGGGCCATGGCGCCGGCAGCGCCTGCGGCAAGGGGCTTTCCGCGATGCCCCAGTCCACCGTCGGGTACGAGCGGCGCTACAACTGGGCCCTCGGGGTCGACGACGAGACGGCGTTCGTTCGCCAGGTGCTGGAGGGACAGCCGGAGCCGCCGCGCTACTTCCGGGAGATGAAGCGGGTGAATCGAATGGGTCCCCCCATTCTGGGCACCATCGCACCCCCCCCCCGGGTGCCGGACGATCGCCTCGGGGAAGGGCTCGGCTCCCATGCTGTAATCGTGGATACGAGGCCGGCCGCCGACTTCGCCTCCGGGCACATCCCCGGAACCCTGAGCCTTCCGTTCAACCTGAGCTTTCCGACCTGGGCCGGCGCGCTGCTTCCCTACGACCAGGATCTCTACCTGCTGGCGGACTCGACTCGCCCCGGACAGCTGGAGCAGATCGTGCACAGCCTCGCCATGGTCGGGTTCGACTCGGTGCCCGGCTATTTCGACCTCGCGGCGCTTTCGGCGTGGCCCAAGGGCCGACGCCCGCTGGAGCGAACCGAGCAGATGTCGGTCAAAGACCTCGCCGCCGCCCGCTCGGACATACTGGTGCTCGACGTGCGGGGCCGCTCCGAATGGGCCGCCGGTCACCTGCCCAATGCCACCCATATTCCGCTGGCCGAGCTGACGGAGCGGCTGGGCGAGCTGCCTCGCGACGGCGTCATCGCGGTGCACTGTCAAGGCGGGGGCCGCTCGGCGATTGCGGCCAGCCTGCTCCAGGCCCGCGGGTTTTCCGCGGTGACAAATGTTGCGGGCGGATTCGGCGCCTGGTCGAGCGCCGGTCATCCGGTGCGGGAAGGCGACGGAGCGTAGGGCTTGTGGGATTCCTCGGTCGGGCGCATCGTTCGGATGCCTGAGTTCGAGGAGGATCAATGGGCGATTCCGACAAGCATGATCTCCTGCGCGAGGGGATCCTGACCGGCGCACTCGGCGCCGTCGTGGTGGCGGGGTGGTTTCTGGTCACCGATCTGCTGCAGGGCCGGCCGTTTTCCACTCCCAGCGTCCTGGGCCAGGTCATTCTCTACGGGATCACCGATCCGGTCGTGAGCCCGCCCGCCACCGGCCCCGTGGTCGCGTACACGCTACTCCACTTCGGCGCGTTCGCGCTGTTCGGCGTGGTCGTCACCCACATGATTCACCTCGCGATGTCGTCGCCGCTGGCGCGCTTCGCGCTGATGATCGTGGCGGTCGTGTTCGAACTCTTCTTTTTCATGGTAACCTATGCTTTGTTCACCGGCACCAGCTTTCTGTTCCCCTGGTGGTCGGTGCTGGCGGCGAACACGCTTTCCCTCCTGGCCATGAGTTACACGCTGATCCGGAGGCATCCGGGCCTTCGCCAGCAGTTCGAGGGCGAGCCGTTGGGCGCATAGGGGAACGGCGGAACGCTCGCCTCGGCATGGACGCCATCGTGCGATGTGTTCGAGGACAAGGGGAACCTGAAGATCATTCTCGAGCTTCCCGGCGTGAAGCTGGAGGACGTCAAGATCAGCCTCGAGAACCAGATCCTCACGGTTCACGGCGAAAAGAAG
>JAYUAL010000481.1:0-2979 GCA_043741355.1 Gemmatimonadales bacterium
CCCAGCCGCACCTGGTCGTAGACGATGTGCGCTCCGAAGGCGACAGCGCTGACGAGCCAGGCGGCCCCGCGCCATGCGACGACCGCCTGATGGGATGCGGCCTGGCCGGCGAGCGCGCCAAAGACGATGCCGGCGATCACATACACGATGCCGACGAACACTACAGCCCGCGCGGGACCGCTCTTCACTCGAGATCCGCCGGGCTCACCGCGTGACCTTGGACAGCAGCTCCGTGAACCAGTTTTCGGCGTAGACCGCCCCGATCGCTCCGGCCGCTTCGCGAATCATCACGAACCGGCCGTCCGGCGCCACGTCGTACTGCGGGTGGTTGCGGGCCCGGCGGTACCCCTCCACCGAAAAGAGCGCCTTGGGACTCCCGGGATTGAACGATGGACCAGGGCTGACCGACGCGGCCACCAGTTTGCCTCCGCTGATCCAGTACAGCTCGCGACCGTCCCGGGACCAGCGAGGCTCGGTGCCTCCCCCGCTGGAGACGAGGCGCTTGGACTTCATGTCGGGAAACGATGCGACATACACCTCGTACTGCCCGGCGGCTTCGTTGGAAGTGTACGCCAGCCAACGGGAGTCGGGCGATAGGGCGATGGACAGGTTGAAGCTGGGATCGACCAGGAGCGGTTTGACGGTCGTGTCACCCGTCATGCGCCGCACTCTGAAATTGGAATTGGCCCCCTCCTCGTCCAGCCGCAACACCAGCCACTGCCCATCGTGCGACACCTCGGCCTCCCAGATGCCGAACTGGTATTTCTGGAGCAGGATCGCCCTGGCGCTCCCATCGGCCTTCACCTGATAGACCGCGACGTCGTTCTGATCCTCAGCATTTCCGACCGAGATGAAGGTCAGCGAACGCCCGTCATGGAACCAGGACGCGCGCCAGTTGGCGGCGCCGCCGGCATCGACCTTGGCGCGGGTGCCGTCGGGCCGGCGGATCCAGAGATCGGTCTTCTTGTCGCGCACGCTGACGGCCAGCTCCTTCCCATCCGGTGAAAGCGACGGGTACTCGAAGCGGCCCCGCCAGGTCGAGTCGAGCGGGACGGCGCGGCCGTCCCGGGAAACCCACACCAGCTCGGCCTGGGTACGCGCCGCGGAGCCCGTCGTATACAGCACCGCGCCGGAGGCCGACAGGGTGAAACTGGTCGGCTCGACGTCCTCGAGGAGCGGAACGGCGCCCGAGGAGAGCACCATCCGCCGCACATCGAACCCGGCCGCGTAGAGCCCGCCCTCGCGACTGGTATACAACACCTGCCCTCCCACCGGCGAATACCAGACCCCCGCCGCGCCCGGCACCAGCAGATGGGCACTGTCCGTCTTGAAATCGAAGGCGTAGAGACTGGTCGAGGTGGCGCAGTTTCCGGGGCAGGAGGTCAAGAGAATGCCCCGGCTGCCGGGAAGGGGCCAGACGGTGGAGGCCCACCCCAGTTTGGCCGGCAATGCGATCGGTACGGAAGGGCCGCCATCGGAGGGGATACGCCTCAGGGACGAGCTCAGGTCACCGGGGTAAATGATGGTGCCGTCGTCGAGCCACGCGCCGGACTTGTAGTCGGGTGTAGAGCCCTCGGCCAGGGTGACGGAGCCTCCCCCGGTCACCGGCACCTTCTTGAGCTTGTTATCGAGCGTGATGTAGCCGATCCACTTGCCGTCGGGCGAGAAGAACGGGGAGACGCCTCCCTCGGTCCCCGCAAGCGGCGTGGCCTCGGCTGCATCGCGCAGCTTCCGCATGAGCATGTACCCGGCGGCGGTGGAGTCGGTGTAGACGATGCTCGACCCGTCCGGCGCGATCGCCGCCTGGGTCCCGATGAAGCGCGCGCCCGGCGCGAGAGAATAGGGGATACGGTGCTGCCAGAGGAGCACATGCTGGCGGTTCGTTCCCGGCGGCGCCGGCCTCCGCAGCCAGAGCGCAAGTGCTGCCGCCGCCAGCACCACGTTGAATGCCACCGCCGCCGCGAGCCAGCCCCGCGAGGAGGCCACGCCGGGGGCGGGCTTTGCTACCGCCTTACCGCCATACCGCCCTACCGCCTTGCTCGCATCCCCCAAAGCACGCCCGAACTCGGTCGCGCTCGCGATCCGATCCGCCGGCACTTTCTCCAGCGCCGCCAGCACCGCCGCCTCCACGTGGAGCGGGACCGACTTGCGGAGCTGGGTCAGGGGGCGGGCCGGGTCCGTCATCAGCTTGGCGACGATGGCCTGCACCGTGGAGCCGGTGAAGGGAGGCTCGCCGGTCAGCATTTCGTAGGTGACCGCGCCGAGCGCATAGACGTCGGCGCGCGCGTCCACCGTCTTTTCGCCCATGGCCTGCTCGGGGCTCATGTACTGCGGCGTGCCCAGGCTCATGCCGGTCTGGGTCATCCGGGCGGTGCCGGCGTGATGCACCGCCAGCGCAATCCCGAAATCGGCGACCAAGGCGTGCCCGCCCTGCAGCAGAATGTTCTCAGGCTTGATGTCCCGGTGGATAATGCCGAGGGCGTGGGCAGCCCCCAGGGCGTCGGCCACTTCCGAGGCGATACGCACCGCGTCGCCGATGGGGAGCTGCTTCTCCCGTTCCAGCCGGGTCCGCAGGGTCTCCCCGCTGACATACGGCATCACGTAGTAGAGCAGCCCGTCGGCCGCGCCACTGTCGAGCAGGGGAAGAATGTGGGGATGCTGGAGCCGGGCGGTCGTCTTGATCTCGCTCAGGAAGCGCTCGCCGCCGAGCGCAGCGGCCAGGTCGGGATGCAGCAGCTTGATGGCGACGTCGCGGTCGTGCTTGAGGTCGTGGGCCAGGTAGACCGTCGCCATGCCACCCGCGCCAAGCTCGCGCTCGATGCGGTACTGGGCGGCAAGCGCGACGCGGAGCCGGTCGGCGGGATCGGTCAACAGGACTCCGAGCGTTGCGGGATGGCTCAATAATACGACTGGCCGGCTTCCGCCGCCTCGCAACGACGCCGCACATCCCGCAATTGCTTTCTCCGCAGCCTCCACACC
>JAYUAL010000482.1:0-2979 GCA_043741355.1 Gemmatimonadales bacterium
GGGGACGGCGCTGAGGAGCCCGAACAGCAGAGTACGGCGCATGGGGGCGAGGGGGGTAGAGGTGATCGGCGCGGCTTCGAGCTTGCGGGAACGATGCCACGGCCCCGGCAGGCTTGCAAGACGCCTCATGCGAAGGCACACTTGGGTCCCACGTACCGACTTCACTCCACCCAAGCGGCTTACCCATGACGCTGGCGTCCGCCCTGGCTGTTCCCGCGGCTCTGTTCTCGGCTGCACTCACCGAACCCGGTGGCCATGTGGATCCCGTCATCCCCGTGATCCTCGCACTCACCATCATCCTGATCGGAGCCAAGCTCGGCGGCCATCTGGCCACAAGGCTGGGACAGCCCGCGGTGCTGGGGGAACTGGTGGTGGGGGTTCTGCTGGGAAACCTCAGCCTGGCAGGGGTCTCCTTCTTCGACTTCATCCGGGACAACTCGATCATCGATGTGCTCGCCAGCCTGGGCGTGCTGATCCTGTTGTTCGAGGTGGGACTCGAATCGACGGTTGGTGAGGCATTGCGGGTCGGCGTTCCGTCCCTTCTCGTGGCGGTACTGGGGGTGGTGACACCATTCGCGCTGGGCTGGGGTGTCGGGGCCCTCATGCTCCCCGATCACAGCGCATACGTCCACGCATTTCTCGGCGCGACGCTGACCGCCACCAGCGTCGGGATCACCGCCCGCGTGCTCAAGGATCTCGGGCGCTCGACCAGCGCCGAGGCAAAGATCATCCTCGGCGCCGCGGTCATCGACGACGTGCTGGGCCTGGTCATCCTCGCGGTGGTGAGCGGCGTGATCACCGCCGCGGGCACCGGCGAGGCATTCACCATGAGCCAGGCCGGCATCATCCTGGGCAAGTCCCTCCTCTTCCTGTTCGGCGCCCTGACGCTCGGGCTCATCCTCTCGCCCCGGGTGTTCCGCTTTGCCGCGAGGCTCAAGGGGACGGGCGTGCTCATTGCGGTCGCGCTGTCGTTCTGCTTTGGAGTCGCTTATCTGGCGGCCTCCATCGGCCTGGCCCCGATCGTTGGGGCGTACGCCGCCGGGCTGGTGCTCGAGAAGGCCCATTTCCAGTACTTTCTGGAGCGGGGCGAGCGGCCGCTCGAGGAGCTGATCGCACCAATCTCGAGCTTCCTGGTACCAATTTTTTTCGTGCTGATGGGAATGCGGGTGCAGCTGCAGGCCTTCGGTCAACCGGGGGTGCTGGGCCTGGCAGGTCTGCTCACGCTCGCCGCAATCGTCGGCAAGCAGTCCTGTTCCCTCGGCGCTATCGGCAAGGGCCTCGACCGGCTGACGATCGGACTGGGGATGATTCCGAGGGGCGAGGTGGGCCTGATCTTCGCGAACGTGGGGCTCGGGCTTACGGTGGCGGGGGAGCGGGTGGTGGATGAGTCAATCTTTTCCGCGGTCGTGATCATGGTGATCGTCACGACGCTAGTGACCCCGCCTGCGCTCAAGTGGAGCCTGTCGAGAGGTGGAAAGGCGCTAAGACGCTAAGGTAAACATTGCGTGCTTGCGTCCTAGCGTCCTTCCGTCTGCCTCCCCATTGACTCGAGATACGCCCGGTCCCACGCCGCCGGCACACTCTCGCGCGCCGAATAGGGCCCCGGCTGATAGCGGCGGGAAGCGATGCCGATCTGGCTCTCCCCGGTGATCCGCCAATCCTGCCGGTTGGTGACGTCCCAGAAATCGATGGCGTCCTGCGGATTGAAATCGGGGCGCCCGAACGACGCCGGATTGAACATCCACTCGCTCTCCACGATGGTGCGAGTGGGCGACACCGGCCAGAGCGTGTAGTAGTTCACATAGTCGGGCTGGATGCTGAGCATCATGTTGGGCTGGAACGAGTAGTAGTAGGCCCGGCGCCGATCTTCCGCGGCAAGCTCCGCCACCGGAAGCCCCACCGCGGCGCCACTCATTGTCACGCTCACCGCCGGCTCGCTGATCACCATGTATCCGCCGAGGTAGGGTCCCTCGGTCAGATCGTTGGCGCCGCTCTGGTAAGGCATCCGGGCCGACAGCTCGGGATGAATCACCGGGCAGTGGAGGCACTCGTTGTAATTCTGGAAAATCAGCTTCCAATTGGCCGCCACATCGTAGGAAACCTGGTGACCCACCTTGAGGCCGGGGAGGCCGAAGCGGGAAAACCGCCCGAGCAGCGCCGAGTGGCTCTGCTCGAAAGGAACCGGTTCCTTCGCGATATTCACGAAGATGAACCCCTCCCACTCGGCCAGCGCCGCCTGGTGGAGGGGATAATCGGCCTTGTTGAAGCCCGCCACCTCGCCCATGTGGGGAGCGCCGATCAGCTTGCCGTCGGTGGTGTAGGTCCAGGCGTGATACTGGCATTGGATGGTTTCAGAGAGGTGCCCGGACTCCTCGGAGCAGAGCCGGGTGCCCCGATGGCGGCAGACGTTGAAGAACGCCCGCAGCGCGCCGCCCCGGTCCCGCAGAAAGATGAGGCTCTCTCCCGCCACGACCTTGACGAAAAAGTCCCCGGGTTGCGCCAGCCGGCTGCTTCGGCCGACGCAGATCCAGCTCCGCGCGAAGATCCGCTCCTTTTCTTCGGCAAAGATGTCCGGCGAGGTGTAGCACTCGCCCGGCATGGTATGGGCGCCCTGCTTGAAGGATGCGGCAGTCTGTACGAATGTGGTCATGGGTTTGCTCCTCGTCGCCCGCGCCGGTCCCGAATCACTTGCCGGGCGGCCAGCCATCCTGGCCCGCCCGCTATGCCGCTGCCCGGATGGGTTCCGGCGCCGCACAGATACAGGCCGGAAATGGGCGTGGCGTAGCGTGATGCGCCGGCCACCGGCCGCATGAACAGTATCTGGTCCAGGGTCATCTCTCCGTGGGTCGGGGCGCCCTCGGTGAGGCCATAGCGCTCCTCGATCTCCACCGGGGTGAGCACTTCGCAATGACGCACCAGGTCAGGAAAGCCCGGGGCCACCTTCGCAATTGCGGCGGACACCCGGTTACCCAGCGCGTC
>JAYUAL010000483.1:0-2973 GCA_043741355.1 Gemmatimonadales bacterium
CGCACCGCGTGGCATCACCCGGGCGATGCGATCGCCCTTGATGGCCACGTCGCCGTAGAACCACGCGGCGCCGGTGCCGTCCACCACCCGCCCACCACCGATGACGAGGTCGTAGTCTCCGTTGTCGGGGGAGGGGACACTGGACGGCGTGGCAGGTGCGCAGGCGGCAAGCGCGACGACCGAGACGAGCAGGAATCGGAACATGGTCGGACTCAGGTGGCAGTGGAACGGGACCGCGTGGCGCGTCCACGCGGTGCTTCGATGCCAAGGTAGCCCGGCGCGAGCCGCCTTGACACCCGCGCGCGGACGGGTGAACCTAATGGCCGCCCGCCATGCAACGTCTTCTGGTTTCTCTCGTGGTCCTCGCCGCGGCGCTCTATGTCGCGGCGCGGCCGGTCGGTCCCGCTCCCGCGCTGGGCGCCTTCCTCGAGCCCGCCAACGGCGTCTGGGCGCTCGCCCGCACCGCCAACCCGCCGGCTCGCTCGGAGGCGCACATCCCGCGCTTGAGCGCGCCGGTCGAGGTGCTGATCGACGACCGGGGCGTACCCCATGTCTTCGCGAGAACGGAGGAGGACGCCTGGCGCGCCCAGGGTTATCTCCTGGCCCGGGACCGGCTGTTCCAGCTGGAGTTCTTGACCCGCGCCGCCAGTGGGACGCTTTCCGGCCTGTTCGGTGCCCGCGCACTCGAAGCTGATCGAGCCGCTCGGCGCCGCGGACTCGCCTGGGGCGCCGAGCGGCTCGCGGCGGCCGCCGACAGCACGAGCCTGCTGTCACGCGCGGCCCAGGCGTACTCCGAAGGCGTGAACGCCTGGATCGGCGGCATGCGTCCCGCCGATCTCCCGCTCGAATACCGGCTGTTCGGGGCCAGTCCCGCTCGATGGCAGCCGCTCTCGACCTACTACTTCTTCAGCCAGATGGCCCTCACCCTTGCCTACGAGGACGAGACCCTCGAGCGGCTCCGGGTGCGCTCGCTGGTCGGCGGTGCCGCCACCGAGGCGCTGTTTCCACTCAACAGCCCGATTCAGGAGCCGATCCAGCCCAATGGCCTGAGCGCGCCACGCTACGACTTTGTCCGCCCACTCGCTCCCCCTGGCGCACCGGATTCCGCGGCAGCCGTGGCGGCGGAGGAACATGCCGCCATTGGAGTGGCCCTCGGGCTCACTCCTCGCCGCCCCGGCGACGGCGACGCGATCGGAAGCAACAACTGGGTGGTCGGGCCCGCCCGAACCGCCGCCAGACATGCGCTTCTCTCGGGCGATCCGCACCTGGAGCTCAGCCTGCCCTCCATCTGGTACGAGATCCACCTCCACGTGGACGGTGGCCCCGATGTCGCCGGGGTGACCTTCCCGGGCTCCCCCGGGGTCATCATCGGCTTCAACCGCAACGTCGCCTGGTCGTTCACCAACACCGGCGCCGACGTGCGCGATCACTACGCCGAGACGGTGGACGATTCCCTCGTGCCGGCAAAGTATCTGGTGGACGGCGCCTGGAAGCCGGTGGAGCGGCGGATCGAGTTTCTGCGGGGCCGCAAG
Organism: Gemmatimonadales bacterium; assembly: GCA_043741355.1. Classification (GTDB taxonomy): domain Bacteria; phylum Gemmatimonadota; class Gemmatimonadetes; order Gemmatimonadales; family GWC2-71-9; genus JABFSM01. The sequence goes on from JAYUAL010000483.1 coordinate 1,533, forward strand.
GGCGAGCTGCTGCATACCGATACCCTCTACTTCACCCACCGTGGGCCTCTGGTAAAGGATCGGGGCCGCTGGCTCTCGATCCGGTGGACTCCATTCGAGGCCCGGGGCGGGGAAGAATTTCTGAGGCTCGACCGCGCCGGCACCGTGACGGAATGGCTCGACGGATGGAAGGACTACGCAGCACCCGCACAGAACGGGATCGCGGCCGACCGGGGAGGGGCCATTGCCATCCGCTCCACTGGGCGGTACCCGCTCCGGCCTGGTAGCGGCCGGGGCGACGAGATCCGCGATGGAAGCCGTAGCACCAGTGACTGGACCGGCAACATTCCGCTCTCCGAGTATCCCTTCGCGCTCAACCCGGCGCAGGGCTTCCTCGCCTCCGCCAACCAGCAGCCGGTGGACCCTCGGGTCAATCCGCGATATTTCGGGTCGAACTGGTATTCCCCCTGGCGCGCCATCCGCATCAATCAGCTCCTTCGGGCCGACTCAGCGGTCACACCGGAGGATATGCGCCGGTTCCAGACCGATCCAGGGAGCCCCCGGGCCGATGCCTTTGTGCCGGCGTTTCTGGCCGCGGCGGCCGTCCTGCAAACTACCCGACGAAGCGACGACACTCTCCGCCGGGCCGCGGCGCTGCTCTCGGAGTGGGACCGCCGCTACACCCGGGAAAATCGCCGCGCCGTGCTCTTCGAGGCGGCGATGGCGGCGTTGCCCCGGTTGTTGCTCGACGAGCTGACTCCCGCTTCTAGCGACACCACCCAGGGCCCGGTGGCGGTGCCGCAGGAGGCAGTGATCCTCGAGTTGATCGCCGATTCGGGCAACGCATGGTGGGATGATCGCCGAACGGCCGAAACAGAGGGACGGAACGAGATGCTGGCGCGGGCGCTCAAGGCCGGCCTCGCGCGTGCCCTCCGCGAACACGGCCCTCCCGAAGGTGATGGCTGGCTCTGGTCCAACGCCCACCAGGCCAACATCTATCACCTGCTGCGAATGCCGGCGCTGTCGGCGCTGCACCTCCCGGTACAAGGCGGGCCCTCGACCCTGAGCCCGTCGCCGGGCCGAGGCACTCATGGCCCCAGCTGGCGAATGCTGGTGGAGCTGGGACCCGAGGTTCACGCCTGGGGCACTTATCCGGGAGGCCAGTCGGGCAACCCGGCAAGCCGCTGGTACATGGACCGCGTCCCGCGATGGATGGCTGGCGAGCTCGACACGCTGTTGTTTCCGTCCACCCCTGCCGAACTTCCGCCGGCCCGAATTCGGGAACGGCTCACCCTGTCCAGCGCCAAGCTCCGATGAAACGGTGGCTGTCCTTTGCCGCCCTGGTGGCCGCGTTCGCCCTGGCGACGAGGTTGGGCTGGTGGGCCGTTCCCGTCGTGGCGGCGCTCTGGGGAGTCATGCGGCCGGCGGTCAACGCACCTGCCGCCACCGCCGCGCTGGCCGC
>JAYUAL010000484.1:0-15556 GCA_043741355.1 Gemmatimonadales bacterium
GTGGTCGCTCCGCTGGAGCCGAACGAATCGGCGTTGCCAGGGTGGCACGTCCACGAGACGGTACAAGCTGCCATCGGGTCGCTGCCCGCCGACCAGCAGGCCGCCATTCGTCTGGCCTACTTCCAGGGACTGACCCAGTCCGAGATCGCCGAACGGCTCGGTATCCCCCTGGGCACCGTGAAGACCCGGCTCCGGCTGGCGTTCGACAAGCTCCGCGTGTCCCTCGCTGTGGTGAAGGATTGGATCGTATGAACCCTCATGACTGGTACGTCGAACACCGTCTCGACTTCGTCACCCGCACCCTGGACGCTGGTGAGGAGCGCAGCTTCGCCGATCACCTGCGTCGCTGCGACGAGTGCACGATGGCGGTGCAGGCCCTGGAGCGGGAATTTGGATGGCTGCCCATGGGCGCCGCGGCGGTGCGTCCCCGTCCCGGATTCCGGCGGCAGATCGTGCAGGCAGTCCTCGGGGAACGGCGCCCGGCGTGGCGGCGGTGGATCGTGCCGGTGGCCGTCGCGGCTTCGGTGCTGCTGGCGGTCGGCGGCTATGTGCCCGAGCACCGGACCGCCGTCCGCCTGGCAAGCTCCCTGGCCGACCGGACCGAGGAGCTGATCGCGCTGCGCGATTCGCTCTCGATCATGACGCAGGCGGCGCGGGTGCTCCAGGCCAGAATCGCGATGGACGGACACGAGGGCGGGATGCTGATCTTCGCCGACAACGTCTCCCACCGCTGGAACGTGGTGGTGCACGGGCTTCCGCCGGCGCCTGCCGGCGAGACGTACCAATTCTGGTTCATCTGCGCCGACGGGATGGTGCGGGGCGCCACCGTGACCTCGGACCCGTCGCGCCCGGCATTCATCACCCTGGGCATGCCCAAGGAAAGTGGCGCGGTGATGGGGGCGGCGCTCACCTTGGAATCGACCACCAACGCGTCCCGAGTACCCCGTGGGAAAGAGCTCGCTCACCTGATGCTGTAGTCCACGCCCAAGAGGCCGATCATGCCCGCGCATCGCATGCCATTGCTCCTCGCTCTTCCGATCCTCGCCGCAAGCGCTGCCGGGGAGCCCGGTGCGGCTTCAGGAGCTCCACACTCCATCTCCGTCATGCGGCCAGCCCCCGCGTGGAAAAACGCCAGTTGGCTCAACGCCGGCGGGCCCGTCACCCTCGAATCGCTCCGGGGGCGGGTGACCCTGCTCAACTTCTGGGTGTTCACCTGCTATAACTGTACCAACACAGTTCCCTCCCTGGTGGAGTTCGACGCGAAGTACCGCGACCAGGGGCTCACGATCATCGGCATCCACAGTCCTGAATTCCCGCCGTATGCGGGAGAACACGACAAGAAGAACGTCGCCCGGGCGCTTGCCAAGTACGGCATCAGGTATCCCATTGCCCAGGACAACGACCACGCCACCTGGAACCTGTATGGCATTGAGTATTGGCCCAGCTTCGTGCTGATCGACACGCGGGGCCAGATTCGCTACGAAGGATACGGCGAGTTCCACGTCGGCGATCGGTCCTACCAGCAATGGGAGGAGCGCATCAAGGCGCTCCTCACGGAGTAGGCCGTGATTCCCTTCGTGCTGGGGTTGCTGGGTGCGCTGATCGGCGCGCCGCTCGATATTCTGCGCCTCCACGAGACGCCGATCGGTCCCGGCATCCCCGTCGGCTGGAAGGTTCGGGCGGTTCGCGGACAGACGGCCCCGGATGCCGAGATTCGCGGAGAGGATGCCGGGCCGGTCTTCCGGGTTTCCGGCGCCGGCCGCGCCGCATGGTTCTATCGCGAGCTGGCGCCCCAGGTGTCCGAGGCGGCGGGAGCGCTGCACTGGTCCTGGCGGGTGCTCGAGGCGCCGCCAGGCGCGGACCTGCGGCAGAAGCAAACCGACGACTCGCCCATCCGCGTCTATGTTGTGTTCGGTAAACCCGGCGGCCTGTTCGGCGGCTCCGGACGCATCATCTTCTACTCCTTCGGCAACGCCGAACCGGGTGACTATGCCCGTTCCAGCCACGTCAGCAACAAGCTACACGTGATTCGGGTCGACGGCGTCGCCGAACGGGGGAGCTGGCAGGACCACACCGTGGAGCCGTTTGCCGATTTCCGGCGGATCTGGGGCAAGGATCCACCGCCGATCACCGCGATCGGCGTCATGCAGGACACCGACCAGACCCGGGCGATGGCTGTGGCGGAGCTCCGCCGGCTCGAGTGGCACGCGCCGTAACGAAGTCACCAGAAAACCCATTCAACCGGAATCGGACCCATGCTCCTCCTCACCCGTAGCGCCCGACTTTTCCTCGCGTTGGCGGTCGCCGCCTGCTCCAGCGCCACCGCCCCCTCCGCGCCCGATGCCACCCCGGTGCCCCCGGGCCCGCCGCCGCCGCCGGGCAGCGGAGTGACCGGGAACTTTGTTGGCGTCGGACACACCGGCCAGGGCAGCGTGCAGTTCACCGTTCAAAATGGCGTCGGCCGGCTCGACTTCTCCGCGAACTTCCAGGTGACCCCGGTGCCGGGACCGTTCGTGTACCTGACCACGACGACCAACCCCAACTCGGGCACCCCGCTTCGCGTGGCGGCGCTCAAGAGCAACAACGGCGCCCAGACCTATTCGTTCCAGCTCCCGGCGGGAGTGAGCTACACCTATGTCCTGGTCTGGTGTGATCCGAACAATGTGCCCGTAGCGCAGGCCACAATTCCTCCGACACCTTGACGTCACGCCGGAGCGGGACCGCCGTCCGCCTAGCCCTGGGTCTCCTGATCATCGCCGGGCTGGTGCTGGCCGGCCGGTCGCTCGGCGGGCTGGTGCCGGCCTTAGCGGACAAGGTTGAGCAGCTCGGGACGCTGGCGCCCGTCGCCTTCATCGCCGTGTACATCGTGGCGACAGTCGCTTTCGTGCCGGGTAGCCTGCTCACGCTGGCCGCGGGGGCGCTGTTCGGATTGGTCCGGGGCACGGCATATGTCCTGGTTGGCGCCACGTTGGGAGCCTGCGCAGCCTTTCTGATCGCGAGGTACGCCGCCCGCGGCCTGGTCGAGCGGCGATTTCTGGGCTCGGCCCGGTTCGCTGCGCTCGACACCGCGCTGGCGCGGCAGGGCAGGAAGATCGTATTCCTCCTCCGACTCTCGCCGATCTTCCCGTTCACACTGCTCAACTACGCGCTGGGCGTGAGCGGGGTCCGTTTCGTGGATTTCCTGGTCGCCTCGGTGGGAATGATCCCCGGTACACTGCTCTACGTCTATTACGGGAAGGCGGTGGGCGACCTGGCCGCCTTGGCGGGCGGGGCAGCTCCACCGCGGGGCGCCGGCTATTACGGGGTGCTCGCCACCGGCCTCGCGGCGACGCTCGGGGTGACCCTCATCATCACCCGCACCGCGCGCCGCGCCCTCGCCGCCGCGCAGGGGAACCGGGCGCGATGAGCGCGGCGCACGCCTCGCTCCCCCCAATTAGCGATGATGACCGGCGCCTCCTCGACCAGGTGCGTCCGGCTGACTGGGTGAATCCGGAGCCTAGGGATCGGTACGACCTGGTGGTTCTCGGGGCGGGCACCGGAGGCCTGGTCTGCGCCGCGGGCGCCGCCGGGCTCGGCGCCCGGGTGGCTCTGATTGAACGCGGCTCGATGGGCGGAGACTGCCTCAATGTCGGGTGCGTACCATCCAAGGCCCTGATTGCGGCGGCGCGAGGGAGCGGGGAGTTCGCCGCGGCCATGGACCGGATGCGCCGGCTCCGGGCCGACTTGAGCGCCGCCGACAGCGTCGCGCGCTTTGCCGGCCTCGGCGTGGACGTCTTCCTGGGCCACGGCCGCTTCATCGATCGCCAGGTGGTGGAAGTAGGGGGACAAACACTGCGATTCCGTCGCGCCGTCATCGCCACCGGCGGGCGGCCTGCGATCCCCCCGCTGCCTGGACTGGCCGAGGGCATGTACCTGACCAATGAGACCGTCTTTTCGCTGACCGAGCTGCCATCCAGCCTGATTGTGATCGGGGCGGGGCCGATCGGGTGCGAGCTGGCCCAGACGTTCGCGCGGTTCGGCAGCCGAGTGACGCTCATGGATGTGGCGCCGCGAGTGCTGCCCCGGGACGATCCCGACGCGGCGGAGCTCATCGCACACGCCTTGGCGGCGGATGGGGTAACCCTCCAGCTCGGTGTCCGGATCGAGCGGGTTCACCGGGCCGGCGGTGAATGGATTGCCCGAGCGCACCGGGGCGCGCAGGTCGTGTCGGCCCTCGGCGGCGAGCTTCTCCTGGCGACGGGCCGGACCCCGAACGTGGAGGACCTGGGGCTCGAGGCAGCCGGCGTCGCGCTGGGGAAGACCGGAGTACGCGTGGACGGCCGGCTCCGCACCACCAACCGAAGCGTGTACGCGGTTGGTGATATCTGTTCGGAGCATTTATTCACTCATTCCGCCGACGCCCAGGCGCGCCTGGTGCTGGCGAACGCGCTGTTCTTCGGGCGGCGGCGACATACTCGATTGATCGTGCCGTGGTGCACCTACACTAGCCCGGAGGTCGCCCAAGTCGGACTCACTGAAGCGGCGGCTGCTGCACGAGGCGTTCCAATCGAGACCATCACGGTTCCGTTCACGGCGGTGGACCGGGCGGTGCTCGAGGGGGACACCGAAGGGTTTCTGAAGATCCACCTGCGGCGTGGGAGCGACCGGATCGTCGGCGCGACCATCGTCCATGCCCACGCCGGCGAGCTGATCGCGGAGGCCGTGGTGGCGATGACGAACCGCCTGGGCCTCTCGGCATTGGGCCGATCGATGCGGCCCTATCCGACCCGGGCGGACGTCTATCGGAAGGCCGCAGACAGCCGGAACCGCGCTCGGCTCACGCCGCGGGTGCGGCGGTGGCTAGCGCTCTGGTTCCAGGTGTTGCGCTGACCGCTGCCGGCGCCAGTCGAAAGTCGTGCTGGTCGGCGGCGCCCCAGACGCGCGACATCATCGCCTCCGCTCCTGGGCCAGGACTTGGTCAATGCACTGCCTTCTCCGCCGCGATGCCTCGATTGAACAAATCACCGGGGCCGCCGAGGAATAGTGCCAACAGGATCGAGATGTATACCAGGTTCACTTCGATCCCGGGCCTGCCGAATGTCGGCCCTGCCGCCGTCATGCCGGTAATGTGAATGAAGTTGAATCCATTGGGTAGGTGGACGGTGAAGAGCGCGACGAGCATCACCACCATCAGCGCCAATGACGCGATTGTGGTGTAGGCTCCTGCCAGAATCAGCACTCCCCGATAACCTCCACGACCGGAGTGACCCAGGACATCAATGCGGGCGCTGGAACGCCGCCGCCCTGAAGCATGCCCACGAACATCTGGTGGCCTTCGGCCGAGAACTTAGGCAGGCCGTGGTAGAGGAACCCGATCGCCACGATCAAACGAAGCGGGATCGCGGTCCAGCGTGGGAGGCTGCTCACCGGCACCTCCTTTCAAACGTCTGGTGCTCACGATGGCCGGGGCGCGCCGGCACCCCCTCCGTCCTCCGGAGGGGGCGGGCGCAAAGCTCAGTGTGCCGCCATCCCGTTTGCCCCCGCCGGGAGGCCCGAAGCGCCGGTGATTGGCGCGAGACTTCCGTCGGCTCCGACCTGAAATGCGCTGATGGTTCCAGCACCGCTGTTCAGCGAGTAGAGGTACCGGCTGTTGCCCGCGAGCGCGAGATCGATGGGCCCGGCACCGGTGGTTGCGGTCACGCCTCCCGCGTCGAGCAGACTGAGTTGCCCGGCGGCACCAAGCCGATAACCGGAAATCGTGCCGCTACCGGTGTTGCTGGTGTAAGCAAACCGCCCGTTCCGGGTGATCACGACCCAGCACGCCGCAGTCTCGGTGGTACCGACCGAAGGGCTGATCACATCCAGGGCGCCGCCGTCCGCCACCCGATACGAGGACAATGCGCTCGCGCCTGGGGCTCCACCGAACGCCTCGGACACCACCAGGGTACCCCGGGAGCCGAACGCGAAGCCGAACGGCGTGGCTCCGATCGACGGCTGCGGGTCAGGCCCGGTGGCCCGGCCGTCGCTCCCCACGGTGTAGGTCGAGATGACGTTGGTCGCCTTCTCGGTCACCACCAGGACGCGGCCATCGGGGCTGAACTCCACCTGGGCGGCGCCCGCCGCGGCGCTGCTCAGCGGACGCGTCGAGTTGGCAAGCGGCTGGAGGGTACCGCCGGCGCGGACCACGAATCCGCTGATATTCCCGGTTCCCCCGGCGTTGAGCACGTACACCAGCCTGCCGCGAACCGTCACGCTGACCGGGCGGAGCCCGCCGGAGCTCACCCGGTCGATGAGCTCGAGGCCTTTCCTCTTCACCCGAAAGAGCGAGAGCTCGCCACTTCCCGCGTTGACCACCAACAGCCAGCGGTGATTCTCGCTCAGCACCACGCCTCCCTGATTGCCCAGCCCGCCACCGGTGCCGACCCCTCCCGTGGCGAACAGCGACGGTCCCGACAACTTCCCGTTCCCGGCCCGCTCGAATACCAGCACCTGGTTGCCGGTCACGGCGTTGCTGGCCACATAGACCGCCCCCGCCGAGGCGGAGCCGTCGCCGTCATCTTGCGCCTCCCGGGCGAATGCCGGTGCGATGAGCGGCTCGGCCGGATTCCCGGCGTCGGCGCAGCCTGCCGCTACCACGCCTGCAATCACTGCAGCTACTCTCCATAGAGTCTTCATGGTCGATTCCCTCCCTGATTGACAGTTGTTCGCGGACGATCCAACGATCTGCAAGCGAATCTGAGGAGGGCGTGCAGGCGAATGAAGTGGCGACGGGCGGGATTAGAGGATTCTCACGAGGTGCTCACGCGGCAATTTCTCAGACTTCCTCCGCCGCCTGAAGCCAGAGAACAAAGCGGCTGCCTCGCCCCGGTGTGCTCTCGACGGTGATCCGGCCCTGCTGCAGCTCGGCCAGCAGTCGGGCAATGGTGAGGCCAAGGCCAGTACCACCATGGTCGCGACTGCGAGAGGGCTCGGCCCGATAGAACCGGTCGAAGATCCGTTCGCGGTCCGCGGCGCCAATTCCGCAACCGGTGTCCCGGACCGCCACCCCGACCATCGTGCCGTTGCGCTCGCAGCCGAAGGTGATGCTCCCTTCGGTGGTGTGACGCACCGCGTTCGAGGCGAGGTTCAGCAGGATCTCACGGGTGCGCGCGGGATCTCCCAGGGCGTGGCAGGGCCCGTTCAGCTCCGCTCGTACCGCGACGGAGCGATCGCCGCCCATGGCGACAGCAATTTCCTCGACCTCACGGATCACCGGCGCCAAGTCGAACCTCCGCCGTTCGAGCGAGAGCTGTTGGTTGTCTCCCCGGGCGATTAGCAGCAGGTCCTGGACCATGCGGGTCATTTGCTCGCTCGAGCGCGCGATGTCCGCCAGCCCCTCCCGCATTTCTTCCGCAGTGCGGCGCTCGTCCAGTGCCCACTGGGCCTGGGCGCGCAGACGGGTGAGAGGCGTGCGCAGCTCGTGGCTCGCGTCTGCGGTAAAGGCCTCCAGCGCCCGGTGCGATGATTCCACCCGCTCCAAGAGACGATTCAGCGCGTGGGCCAGCTCGGAGACCTCGGTGACACCGGTGGGCACCGTGGCACGGGCGTGAAGATCGTGGGGGGGCGGCCCGATCCGTTGGGTTTCGTCCGCCATGCGAGCCAAAGGACCCAGCGCGGTAACGACGGTGCGCCGCGCCGCGCGGCGGGCCAGCAACGCCACGGCCGGCAGGAGCGCCAAGGCGAGTGCGGTGAGGCCACCTAACCCGGCCAGATACGGCCGCCGGCTCCCCACCACCAGGATGTCGAATTCCCCCGCCCGCCGGTTCAGGACCCGATACCACCCGCGCCCCCGCTCGACGATGGCCTGGGCCAGCTGGGGGCCGGAGCCCGAGGGCTCGATCCGCTTGGCCGGCATCGTGGGAGACAGAAAATAAATGGTGCGGCCGCCGCTCCGGTCGGCGATCGTGCGCGTGATCAGGAACGGCGCGCCGGTTCCGATGAGCTGATCGGCGAGCATGGCCGGCGCCACCGTGGAACGGGCCCCGTTTGGGTCGGCATACATGCCGATGAGCGATTGGGCCACGTCCGCCGAGTGCTCCAGGGAGCGGCGGAGCGTCAGTTCCGAGAACCCCGCGAACGATGCGATGACCAGCGCGCCGTAACCGGCCAGCGTCGACCACGTCAACCGGCCAAAGTGAACGATGAGAATCGACCCCAGCCGCCGCTCCGTCACGCCGCCGTCTCCGCACGGTAGCCCACGCCCCGCACCGTTCGAATCACCAGACCGCCGGGCCCCGTGGCGACCTTCTTGCGAAGGTAGTTGATGTACACGTCGACCACGTTGGTTTCGCTGTCAAAGTGGTAATTCCACACCGCCTCGGCGATCCGGGCTCGCGATACCGTCCGGCCTGCATTCCGCATCAGGAACTCGAGCAGGGCCAGCTCCCGCGGTGACAGATCGACCACCTTTCCCGCCTTGGTCACCAGTCGCTTCAGCGAATCCACGGAGACATCACCCACGGAGAGGACGGTGTCCTGGTGCCGCAGATGCGAGCGCCGGATCAGCGCAACCACTCGAGCCAACAACTCCGGAAGATCGAACGGTTTGGTGAGGTAGTCGTCGGCTCCACCCTCGAGTCCCCGAACCCTGGCCTCCAGCTCCTCCCGGGCGGTGAGCAGCAAGACCGGCGTCGCGATACCCCGGCGGCGCAGCTCCTCAACCACGGCGAAGCCGTCGCGGCCCGGGAGCATGACATCGAGCACGATGCACTGATAGTCGCCGGCCAGCGCCCGGTCGAGCGCGCGGTCACCCGATTCCGCCTCATCGACGGCATAGCCCTCCTCGCGGAACGCCTTGCGAAGAAAGCCGCGAAGATTCCGGTCGTCTTCGACTAGCAGGACGCGCATAAGCCCAAAGGTGGACCCAGGCTGGAGGCCAGGCAACTGCGGAGGGCAGAAATAAGAAGATTCTAATGCTATCGAGCGCGCGCCTCCGGGCTCATTTCACCCTGCTCAGCGCCTCCAGAATCATGGCATTGGTCGGCCGGATCTTGTAGTTGACCTCAGTAAACTTCCACCGGACCATGCCCTTCCGGTCGATGACGTACGCAGTCGGGTGCGGCCACCCCCGTCCGGACGGGTTGAGCAAACCGTAGCGATCGATGACGCGGTGGCCCGGGTCGGACAGCAGGGGGTAGTCGAGAACCCGGCCGTCGGTCTCGGCGGCCACTCGGTCGACCATCTTCTGGAGGTCGGTTTTGTCGTCGATGGCAATCGCCAGGATCTGGGTGGTCTGGCGTTGCGCGGGGGTCAGGAGGTCTCTCAGCTCACCGAGCTGGCGGGCGCAATAGGGTCACCAGTGGCCCCGATAGAACACCAGCACCACGTCTTTCTGGCCCCGGAATTGGGACAGCGTAATCGGCGGGCCCACCAGGGCCTCAAGGGTAAAATCCGGCGCCACGCCTCCCGTCGTCACCCGCCCGGTGTCGGTCGGCACGGTCCCAGCGCCATCCTTGGGGCCCAGCGCTGGCTGCTGCGCGGCAAGGGGGGTGACGGCGAGTGCGAGGAGGGCAAGGCGCGAGACGGCGATTGGAATCCACGACATGGGAGCCTTCCCGGACAAAGCGGAACTGGTGACAAGCTAGTTCTGGATTCGGCGGATGAACAGGCCGGCGGCGTTTTCACGAACTTCCATTTGACGGCGTGGTTCGGCATCGGTAGGGTTCGGCTGCGGCGCACGAGCGTCACCAGCCCCGGAGCTTGTCTGTGCCCGAACCCGCGCTCCCTCCCGGCATTCATGCCTATCCGTTCGTGCCCCTGGTACACCAGCGTCGCACGCCCGAGAATTCCCTGCGGTATGCCGAAGAGTTCTCCGCGCTCCGGCCCGCCAATGGGAGCAGCCCCAGCACTTACCATTCGGAGGCCCTGTGATTGATGGCTGCGCGGCGGAGCTGGTGCGGCTGCCACCCCCGTGCCTCATCGGTTTGCCGTACGATGCAAGCTCCTCCTTCCTCCGCGGCCCCGCGGAGGCTCCACCACTCATTCGAGAGGCGCTCCACTCGCCGGCCGGCAACGGCTGGTCGGAAGACCTCCGGGAGATCCTTGGTCCGGGGCGGCTCGGCGATGCAGGCGACCTGTCGCTCCCGGCCACCTCGGAATCCCGGGCCGTGATCGAGGCCGGCATCTCCCAGCTTCTTGCCGGCGGGCACCGTCCCCTTGCCCTGGGCGGAGATCACTCGGTTACCTATCCCGTGCTCCGGGCCATCAACCAGGTGTATCCCCGGCCCACCATCTTGCACATCGACGCCCACCCCGACTTGTACCACGAATTCCAGGGGGACCGGTACTCGCACGCCTGCCCCTTCGGCAGAATTCTCGAGGATGGCCTCGCCAGCCGACTGGTGCAGGTCGGCATTCGGACCATGAACCGGCAGCAACGCGATCAGGCGGATCGGTATGGGGTCGAGGTGATCGACATGCGGAGCTGGGTCGCCGGAATCCGGCCCGAGGTGGCCGGCCCGGTATACGTTTCGATCGATTTGGACGGCCTGGACCCGGCATATGCCCCCGGTGTTTCGCACCGGGAACCCGGCGGCCTCACGGTGCGCGAGCTGGTGGGGCTGATCCAGGCGATGTCGGGGTCGCTGGTGGGAGCCGATGTTGTAGAGCTCAATCCCCGCCAGGATCCTTCCGGGATGACCACCACTGTCGCCGCCAAAGTGGTTCGGGAAGTCGCCGGCCGAATGCTTGACAACCTTTGATCAGGCCATGAAGCGCCCGGTGAGAAGCGGCGCGGTTGACCGGAAGCTCCAGTGGCGCCAAGCGCACCGAGCATGCGTCTCGATTACTTAGAGGAACTGCCCGTGGCATTCATCCGATATCTCTCCGCAGACCAGCTCGTTCCAAGGGAGCAGGTACCCGATCCCGACAACATCATTCAAATCCACGCGCTGCATCCGGCAGTCATGCGCGCCCACTGGGATCTCTATCGGGCCCTGATGCACGGTCCCGGGCCGCTGTCGAGGCGCGAGCGCGAGATCCTGGCCGTTCGAGTCTCCGGCCTCAATCATTGTCCGTATTGAATCCACCATCACGGAGCGGGTCTCCGGAAGATCTTGAGCGCGGACGGGATGCCGAGCGACGCACAGGACCTGCTGCTCCAGGCGCTGCTTGGTCTTGAACCGGTGACTGCCGGCCTCGGGCACCGCGAGGCGGCCCTCCTGAGATATGCCGATCTTCTCACCCGCACGCCGGCCGCCGTGACCGGCAGCGACATCGCGACGCTCCGCGAGGCCGGGCTGGACGACCGGGAGATTCACGACGCCTGCGCCATCGTGGCCTATTTCGCCTTTGTCAATCGGATCGCGGACGGATTGGGTGTGGAGCTCGAGACTTCCCCATAGCGCGGCCGCGATCCGGCCATGCCGAGACCGGGCGCTGCTTCCATTTGACTTGTTACACACCCGGATTGACCGGCAGGAATGAAACGGCCTAGGTTCCAGTATGACAAAGCCACCAAAGAAACCTAGGCCATCGACCGATCCGAACGTAGCCGCCTTCCAGCTTGCCTCTAGGCTGGCTGGGGAGCAGGAAGCGCCAAAGGCTCCCCAGCCAAAGAAACGGCGCCCAGAGGCGCCGAAGCGTTAGTCCGGCGAAGTCGCCTAGATCCCTCGGGTATTCCACTAAAGAGCGGTAGCGATACATGACTGGGCAGCGTGAGGCTTACCTTTGCCTTGAACTGCTCAAACTCCCCGCGTTGAAAACCACTAGCAATCCCCTCTAGCATCCCAAGATGATGCAGCAATCTGGGGTTCCCGATGTTCACGGTCAGAAACTGGTGGTGTTTGTGCTTGCGCCGACCCTCAATGGCGGGGTTCCGCTTTCGCAGTTCCTCCTTGATGCCGGGCGCGAGCCGATCCCAAACAAGGTTGTTGATGTCGTGCCCGATGTACTGGGGAAGTCGCATGTTTGCTGGAAAGGGAATATCTCTGAGGCGGCAGAGCTGTTCAAAAAACGACCTGGGGAAGGTGCGGACCCACTGCCGTATGTCCTTCGCTACATACTGCTCAATGAATCTGGCGATGTTGCGCTGGTCCTGCCGTTCGGCAAACCCCGTTGCGGCATCGACCAGGGCCTCCAGCCCCTTGTAGGCCAGCGCCCGCATCAGGAGTTTTGCTTTTGCCGCCACCTTTTTCTGGCGAGCCCCGAGAACCCCAGCTTCGTCCGCGTCAATCCAGACCTCGCAGATCTTCGGGATGATCTCGGTGCGGATGCCATGAGCTATCGTCCCGCTCTTGCTGCGGTACTTTACAATGATGGACTGCAGGTCGCCTAGGTGTTTGTCAATGTAGGGTTTACCCGCGGAGGAGGCACCGCGGGCGGAGGCTCCATTGTCGGCGCGATTGTCCCGGACCCGCTGCCCTTGTATCCGAACAAACCCGCCGGATTAGTGCTTCGCCTTTTGGGTCAAGGACTGACCTGAGAGAGCGAAGGTAGATAGTGCAACGCGGGTGGGCTTCGGCTCACCCGTTGTTGTTTCCCCCGCCGGGAAGATTTCTGTTACAGTCAAACGGAAGCAGCGCCCCGAGACCGGCCCCACCTTGTCACCCCGGCATTCCCGCCTATCTTGGATGGCATGCTGACCCACCCGCTCTGCATCTGTACCAGCCGTCACCTCATGTGTCGCCCCCGGTTGTGGGCGGTGAGCGTGCGTGCGCGCGGCGCGGGATTCCCCTAGATCCCCTGTAGCGAGAGCCAGGCAGCCTCATCGGCCGCGACCCCCCGGGAGTCGCGGCCGTTTCATTTTTTACCCCAGGAGAGTCACATGACGACAGCGACGGCCACCCGCGCGCCCTTCGGGATCCTGTACGAGCACCCCGACTGGTTCCGTCCGCTCTTCACCGAGTTGGAGCGACGCGGCATTCCCGTGAAGCGGCTCCACGCCGCGGAGCACTGGTATGACCCCTCCTCCCCACGGCCGCCTTATGGACTGGTGTTCAACCGGATGAGCCCCTCGGCGTACCTGCGCGCTGCCGGTCATGCCGTCTTCCTCACCCAGGCGTACCTCGCCCATCTGGAAGGCCACGGCGTTCGGGTGATCAACGGCAGCCGGGCCTACGCCGTGGAGACCTCCAAGGCGCTGCAGCTCTCGCTCCTCAGGCAACTGGGCCTGCCCCATCCCCGTTCCCGGGTGATCTCCCGCGCGGTCGATGCGCCCGCCGCGTCGCGAGGCCTGCGTTTTCCCGTCGTGGTGAAGCCCAACATCGGTGGCAGTGGGGCGGGCGTGCGCCTGTTCGAGAGCCCGGACGCCCTGACCGAGGCGTCGCTGGAGGGACTGGAGCTCGGCGTCGATCACACCGCGGTGGTCCAGGAGTATGTCCCGGCGGAGGAGGGCCGCATCGTGCGGGTCGAGGTATTGGGCGGGAGCTTCCTCTACGGGATCCGGGTCTATCCCACCGGCGAAAGCTTCAATCTCTGCCCCGCCGATGCCTGCCAGACGGTCGACGGCGCCGAGCTGGTACGGGGAGCCTGCGCGGTGGACGCGCCGAAGAACGGCATGAAGGTCGAGGGGTACACGCCGCCGGCCGAGCTGGTCGGCGCTGTAGAGGCCATCGCGCGGGCCGCGAGCATCGACGTGGGGGGCATCGAGTATCTCATCGACTCCCGCGACGGCAAGCCCTACTTCTACGATATCAACGCCCTGTCGAACTTCGTGGCCGACGGCTCCCGGGTTGTCGGGTTCGATCCCTTCGTCCGCCTGGTCGACTGGCTGGAGCAGGAGGCGGCATGACCATGCGCTTCGGCTACTGGCTTCCGGTGTTCGGCGGCTGGCTGCGCAACGTCGCCGACGAAGGGATGGCGGCGCGCTGGGACTATGTGGCCCGCCTGGCGCGTCGCAGCGAGGAGCTCGGCTTCGACCTCACGCTCATCGCCGAGCTCAACCTCAACGATATCAAGGGGCCCGAGGCGCCGGCGCTGGACGCCTGGACCACGGCCTCCGCGCTGGCGGCGGTGACCTACCGCCTCGAGATCATGGTGGCGGTCCGTCCGACGTTTCACGCGCCGGCGCTGCTGGCCAAGCAGGCCGCAAATATCGACCACATCAGCAACGGCCGGCTCGCCCTCAACGTGGTGTCCTCCTGGTGGGCCGACGAGGCGCGCCGCTACGGCGTGGCGTTCGACGATCACGACGCCCGCTACGACCGCACCCGGGAATGGCTCGCGGTCGTCGATGGGATGTGGAGCCAGCCCCGCTTCAGCTACCAGGGCGACTACTACCGGGTGGACGACGCCCTGCTTTCCCCGAAACCGGTTCGGAAGCCGCGCCCGCCGATCTACGCCGGCGGGGAATCCGAGGCGGCCAAGACGCTCATCGCACGCAGCTGCGATGCGTACGTCATGCACGGCGATCCGCCCGGAGCCATCGCGGCCAAGGTGTCGGATATGACCGCCCGGCGCGAGGCAGCGGGGCTGGGTAATGCGCCGCTTCGATTCGGCGCGGCGGGCTATGTCGTGTGCCGTGGCAGCGAAGCAGCGGCGCGCCGTGAGGTCGCCCGGATCACCGACGTGCGGCAGAGCGCGGCCGGATACGCCAACTACGAGGACTGGGTGGCGAACACGAAGCTGGACCAGCGGGTAAGCCTGGAGGACTATTCGGTCTCCAACCGCGGACTCCGGAGCGGGCTGGCCGGCACGCCGGAGCAGATTGCGGAGCAAATCCTCGAATTCGAGCAGGCCGGAGTCGACCTCCTGCTCCTGCAGTTCAGCCCGCAGCGGGAAGAAATGGAGCGGTTTGCCGAAGCGGTGATGCCGCTGGTGCGCGCGGCGTCGGTGGTCTAGTTGCCGGCGGCTTTGGGCGCGAAGATCTCGCGTCCCAGGTCCAGCCGGGCCGAGCCCGAGGCTCGGGCCCGGAGCACGATCGCATCGGGCCGGACCCGGAGACCCGACGGCTCCGACGTGTCGATCGTTGCCGAGAGCCGAACGCCGCGGGCCAGCTCGCGGTTCATTTCCTTGACTGCCATCGTCTGGATCCGCCCCATGAGGTCGCCGCCGGACACCGTGGCTTGCTCCCGCAGGAATTCGCGGATCGCGTCGCCCTTGAGCCAGGCCACCCCCTGTACCAGCATCCCGGCGCTGGTGGCGTCGAAGTCGAGGTCGGGCACGTTGAGCAATCCGGTCACCGCATCGTAGTGCGGCGTGCCCTGGAACCAGATGCGGCCCTGGGCGGTGCCGGTAAAGTCGAGTCCCAGTGCCAGCCGTCCCCGTCCCACCCCGAATACCGTGACCTTCTTGATCACCAGCTCGCCGCCGGCCGCCGTGATCTTCTTTTTCCGAAGCTTTTCGGTGAGCACAGCGCTCATCGTCTGGTAGTCGAAGGCGCCTTCGATCAGCATCGAGAACCCCTCCACCTCGCGAACCGCCTCCAGCGGTGGGAGCGGGATCGCGGCCAGGACCGGCTTGGGACCGCTCAGGATCCTGGGCGCCGCCGAGATGCCGATCTCCGCGCCGACCGTTTCCTTGGCTCCCTGCACCTTGCCCAGGTAGACCCCCCGCGGCTCGAGCAGGAGCCAGAGGCTGTCGGTGATCTTGATCGGGTTCT
>JAYUAL010000485.1:0-2956 GCA_043741355.1 Gemmatimonadales bacterium
CAAGCTGCCCTGGCACCTCCCCAAGGACCTCAAATACTTCAAGAAACTGACGGTGGACCACACCGTCATCATGGGCCGCAAGACCTTCGACGAGATCAAGCGTCCACTCGACAACCGCCGGAACGTGGTCATTACCCGGAATCACGCCTTCCAGCCCCACGGTGCCACCGTCGTGCCCAGCCTGGAAGAGGCGCTGGCGCTGGCCGCCACCGAAGAAGAGGTCTTCGTCATCGGCGGCGGCGACATCTTCCGGCTGGCCCTGCCCCGGGCGGACCGGCTCTATCTCACCGTGGTCCATGCCGAGGTTGAGGGCGATACGTTCTTTCCCCCATTCGATGACTCCGCCTGGGCCCTCGAGGAGGATGAGCGCCACGAGGCGGACCACCAGCACGCCTACCCGTTCTCCTTCCGGCGCTACGAACGAATCAGGGAGCGGGGAGCGGGAAGCGGGGAGCGGTCACGGCACTAATACTGATCGCGCCGCCTTGGGATTGGCCCTCCGGTACTCCGCCTCCAGCCCCAACAACCCGGCAATAGTCGCAGCAAACTGCGCTTGAGTGAGAGGTCCCCCGCTCACTGCTCCCCGCTCCCCGCTCCCCGTTCTTGTCTCCCCGCTCCCCGTCCACAGCCCCGCCATCCAGATCCGGTCCGACGCCGGCACATCCCGACCATGGTCGGTCCAATCGTTGCCCGATCCGCGGCCGTGGTCCGTCGCCACGAGCAACGCCGTCCTACCCCGGTATTCAGGCATCCGCTGCACCGTCCCCCATAACGTCTTGAGGAAGCCGTCACCCCGGTGGACGGCGTCGAGATACAGGTCATAGCGCCGCTCGTGGGCCCATTCGTCGGTGTCGCCCATCATCACGTACAGCACGCGGGGCTTTCGGGTCTTCAGGTGATACAGGGCGCCCTGCATTGTCACCGCATCGAACCGGACATTCCCCCAATACGGCGGAAGCGCTGCGGCAAAGTCGTTGAGAAGTCGCTCCTCCGGGGTCGCGGGGTTCGCTACCGGTGGTCCATCCCCGTTGGCCGGTATGCCGCTTCGCGACCCATTCAAGATGAACGGAAGCACATCCCAGGAGCCGAACGCCGCCACGCTGCCCCGGAAGCCCGGCCGGGTGTTCAGCCACTCCAGCACCGAGACGTTGGGATTGGGAATCTTGTCGTTGCTGTCGATCCGATCGTCCGGCGCGCCGGTCAGAAGCTCGTTGTACCCGGGGTAGGAGAACCGTTTCCCGTTGGTCACCCTGACCGGGAAACCGGCGCTCGAATCGCCCCTGATCCAACCGCTACGGGCGATCGCTCCCCAGAGGAATGGCATCAGCGCCTCCCGCCCTGCTTCGGGGGTGTCGCGGTGGAATCGCCTGGTGAGCCCAATCGTGTCGGCTACTCCGCCGCTCCCGGCGGAGATGAGCTCTCGTTGTGCGCCGCCGAAGATCTCCTGCCACCGGACCCCGTCCATGGTGACGATCAGCACATGATCGATGGGAGACTTCGGGCGCTGAGCGCTCGCCGCGGTGGTCCAGCCGGCAAGAAGGAGCGCAATGACTCGGGATTTCGACATGGGATGAGCTCCGAAATGTGTGCTTCGAGCGTTCGATGACGTGACTTTGGAACAAAGTGTGCTGAAAACTATTGTGTAGGCTCGCAGTTTTCCTTACCTTAGAGAGACTGCAGTTCACGGGTCGTGTGTTGAGGTTCGCGCGAGACCGGCCGAAACTACACCAAGGAGATCCGTTGGCGGTTCGAATAGGGTTCGCCTATAACCAGAAGCCCGAGCTGCCGGCGCAGCAAAAAGCCGGCGATTCCGCCGTCCCCACGCTCGACAAGGTCGCTCCGAATCGAGCCCTCCGCACCGATCTCGCCCAGCCCGACCTCTACGCCGAATGGGATGAGCCCGAGACGATCAGCGCCGTTTCCAATGCGCTGTCCGCACTGGGTGAGGTGATTCCTCTCGAGGCGGGGAAGGACTTCCCGAGGGCGCTCCTGGACGCGAAGCCCGATTTCGTGTTCAACATCGCCGAGGGGCTCTACGGGGTGAATCGCGAGAGCCACGTCCCCTCGATCTGCGAGTTCCTGGGGATTCCCTACCACGCCTCCGACCCGCTGAGCCTGGCGCTGACCCTCCACAAGGGTCGAGCCAAGGAGATCATGGCGTACTACGGGGTGCCCACGGCCCCGTTCATCGTGGCCAACACCCGGGCCGATGCGCGGAATGTAGACCTCCCGTTCCCGCTCTTTGCCAAGCCGGCGCTCGAGGGATCGGGGAAGGGTATCACCGAGAAGTCCCTCTGCACCAACCGGGCAAAGCTGGTCCAGGAGGTGGGAGACCTCCTGGACACCTACCAGGAGCCGGTTCTCATCGAGAGCTGGCTGCCGGGGCAGGAGTTCACGGTGGCCATTATGGGCAATGGCAAGGAAGCCCGCTGTCTTCCGCTGGTCGGGATGCGTTGGGATGCCCTCCCGCTGGGCGCCAAGCCGATCTACGGCTACGAGGCCAAGTGGCTCTGGGACACCCCGGAGCACCCGCTCGACCTCTTCGAGTGCCCCGCCAACGTGTCGAAGGAGCTGGCCCGGGACGTTCGCTCCGCCGCCATTGGCGCCTACCGGATCCTCGGCTGCCGCGACTGGTGCCGGGTAGACGTGCGCTGTGACGCCGCCGGCCGCCCGATGGTGGTAGAGCTCAACCCGCTGCCCGGCATTCTGCCCAACCCGCAGGACAACTCCTGCTTCCCCAAGGCGGCGCGCGCCGCCGGGATGGCGTACGACGTGTTGATCCAGACCGTGGCGGATATCGCCTGGCGGCGGATCAGCGGGCGGTCTCTGCTCAAGAAGGCGCTGGACCGCAAGCGGGCCGCGGCGTGAAGATCGGCATCCTGTTCGACGGAGGCAGCCAGGACTGGGATCAGAAGGACGTGGCCGCCATCATGGCCAACGTCACCGAAATCCAGAC
>JAYUAL010000486.1:0-6961 GCA_043741355.1 Gemmatimonadales bacterium
ATCGACGCCCCTCGCGTGGCTGAGGTCCGCCGTGCAGTCTAGAAGGAGTGTCACCCATGTTCCCGGACAGAAGTGTTACCTATGTACCCGGTTTGTACCATGCTACCTAACCCGCCCTTGCTGCTGCCGGGGCCGCGCTAGCTCCCCAGGCGCGGCGAGGGTAAGATCTGTGTCAGGCGGCCGCGACCACTCTGCCGCGGCCCCGCAGCAGAAGGGCATCTCGTTAGACCGCCTCCTATCCGTAGGGACCAGGTGCCGGTGATCGATCTCGTTCTTGAGTTCACGCCGCTCGCGGAAGCCGATCTTCCCCTGCTGCATTCGTGGCTCAACCGTCCCCACGTCGTAGCGTGGTGGCAGGGCGAGGCCTCCGTGGACGAGGTCCGTGAGAAGTACCTGCCTCGCCTCGACTCGGACAGGGTCCGTCCGTACCTCGCCCGCTTGGACCGCATACCCGTCGGCTACATTCAGGCGTATGTCGCCATCGATGACGACCAGGGCTGGTGGCAAGGCCACATCGACCCCGGTGTGCGTGGCATTGATCAGTTTCTCGCCGATCCGGACTACCTTGGCCAGGGCCTTGGGACCGCAATGGTATCGCAATTCGCCGCGCTGCTCTTTCGAGATCCTCGGGTCACACGAGTGCAGGCCGACCCGCACCCAGCCAACGCCCGCGCCATCCGATGTTATGAGAAGGCGGGCTTCCTCGAAGCTGGTCGGATCATCACCCCCGATGGACCCGCGCTGCTCATGGTTCGGGACCGGTTGGAGCGTTCGAATGCTGCGGTCTAACCAGCGCTGAGCCTGTGTGAAAACTGACGGTGGCTGAACGGTGATCGCACGTTGGCCACGGAATAAGGAATCGAAGCGGTCGAGAGACCGAAAGTCGTTGGGTGGGGCGTTCAGCGCGCGGCCGACGGCCTTGGCGGCCCGTTCATCGGGCAGCGACGACGGGGAGACCCCGCCTACGCGAGGGCGTCCAGCAGCCGCGGCACACCGAGGAGGTTGATGACCCGCTTCAGATTGTATGCCAGGGTCGTCAAGCTGAACTCGCCCCGCCCCTTCCGCAGGCCTTTGCGCAGGAAGTAGCCTGGTCCATCCCCCGCTTCATCGTGCCGAAGGGGTGCTCGCTGAGTCCTTGCGCTGCGCGTAGAGCGCCCGGTCGCGCGCCAGGCGCTGCGCCATCTCCTCCAGGCGGTGCTCGTCAATCCACCGGGTGATCTTGCGCCCGTCTTTGTTGCGGGTGCACCGGGCCCGGAGCGGGCAGCCCCCACAGGCGCTGGTGCGATAGTTCTTGATCGTCCGGTCGAGCTCCAGCGTGGTGGTGCGGTACGTCAGCGTCGCGCCGGCCGGACAGCGATAGGCGTCCGTGGCCGAATCGTAGACAAAGTCGTCTTTGGTGAAGAGCCCTCGCGCTTCGTTCGCCGACGTGCGCGGCCGCGGTACCAGGGGTGTGATCCCCGCGTCCAGACAGGTCTTGATCTCGGCCCCGTGATAGTACCCCTGATCGGCCACGACCACCGGTGTCGCTCCCGGCAGCATCGCCTGCGCCGCCGTGGCCATCGGACTCAGCTGATCGCGATCGCCGGCCGCGTTCGTGACGTCCTCCGCCACGATCAGCTTGTGCTTGGCATCCACGGCGGTTTGCACGTTGTAGCACACCTCGATGCGCCCCCCGCTCATCATCGGCCGGCTGTCGGGATCGGTGAGCGACCGCGCCGTCGCCCCGCTCGCCGCCAACTCTTCCGCGAGCGCCTCGTAGCGCGCGCGCCGCAGCTCCAACCTCCCGATCTTGGCGCGCAGCGCCTCGGCGCTCGGCCCCTCGGTGCCCGCCTCCGCCGCGTCCTGGCGCTCCAGCGCGCGCAGATACCGGGCGATCGTGCGGTCGATGTCCCGCTGCAGCGTCGCGAGGCGCGCCGGGGTGTAGCTCTTGTCCCGGGCATTCACCGCCCGGAACTTGCTCCCGTCGATGGCCAGCAACTCGCCGCCAAAGAGCTCCAGCTCCCGGCAGAGGAGGACAAACTCTCGCCCCACCCGCTTGAGCGCCTCGGGGTGATCCTTGCGGAAATCCGCGATCGTCTTGAAGTCGGGCGTCAGCCGCCGCAGCAGCTCCACGTTGCGATGGGTCTCCTGCTCCAGCCGCCGGCTCGACCGGATCCGATGCAGGTAGCCGTAGAGGTAGAGTCGCAGCAGGTCGCCCGGATCGTATCCCGGTCGGCCGGTCTCCGCCGGCACCGCCCGCTGGAAGCCGAGCGCCCGGAGATCGAGCTGGGCCACGAAGGCCTCGAGGAAGCGTACGGGATTCTCGGGCCGCACGTAGTCGTCCAGGACATCAGGAAGCAAAACCGCCTGGGTGCGATCGACGCCGGGGATGTGAGCCATGGGGCGAAGCTCCGAGGAAGGAGCGCAGGCCAGCAGGGGGATGTACAATATATGGAGCGGCAGGGAGTTTTCACACAGGCTCCGCTTGCTGCCGACGGCGCGGTCAGGATGTCGGCACTTCAATTAGGTTTCGAGCAGCGCGCCGCAGCAGAAGCGCGCTCCGTGAGAGCGCGTCAAGTGAGGCTACCTCTTGGCTTGGTGCCACGGCAGAATCTGCTTGCCGTCGGCCCCAATCGTACCTAGTCTTCATAGGTACAGTCGGCAGGAACGAAAGGCGGCGCCATGACTCCGACAACTCGCGACCGAGTTCTTGAAGTAATTCAGAAGCTCCCCTCGGACACCTCCGTCGAGGAAGCAATGGAACGCCTGTACTTTTTGGCGGACATTGAGGCGGGCCTGAAGCAGGTGGAGCAGGGCCAAGTCCTTTCCCACGAAGAGGCTCGGCGGCGATTGTTCCAGACGCCATGACCCGAGTTGTCTGGACCCTGCGGGCCGTCGAGAATCTCGAGGCGATCCGCACTTACATCGCTCGCAGCTCCGAGCGATACGCCGCTCTCCACGTCGAACGTCTTTTCGCTGCCGCTGATCGCCTTCAGCACTTCCCCGAATCTGGCCGGATCGTTCCCGAGCTCCAGCGACCGGATCTTCGCGAAGTGCTGGTCGGCTCGTATCGGATTGTCTATCTGGTGGGTCCTGGAGTCGTCCACGTTCTCACCGTGTTTCATGGGGCACGGCTCTTTCCCCTCGCTACGGACGCGCTCTAACCCGCAATTGCTGCTGCCGGGGCCAGCACGCGTCGGCCGGCGCCGGAGTATGTTGAGGTGGGCGGCGCCGGCCGCCGCTGGCCCCGCAGCAGAATTGCAGTGCGTTATGCAGCCCTGCAGTTCCAATCCCGTCTTCCCAGTGTCTCGCGCTGATCCCATGGGGGCATTCCCGGTGCCCCTTGCGCGGTGCACGACTGTACATACATTGAAGCATGACGTTTCAGTGGGACCAGGCGAAGGAACGAGCCAACCGAAGGAAGCACGGCGTCGCATTTGCCGACGTTGGTGGTGTCTTCGAGGATCCCGAGGCGCTCACTTTCGATGATCCGCATCCGGACGAGGATCGCTATGTGACGTTGGGTCTGGACTTCATCGGTCGACTTATTGTGGCTCATTGGACGTGGCGCGACGACGACATCCGACTCATCTCTGCTCGGAAAGCGAACCCTAGTGAGCGCCGCCTCTATCAGGAGGGGAATGAGCATGCGTAAACACTACGATTTTGCGAAGGCTCGACGCGGGCCGGTCCTGCCGGTGTCGAAGGGCAAGACCCGGATCACCATCCGCCTGGATACCGACCTTTTGGACTGGTTCCGGGCCCGGGTCACTGAAGCGGGCGGCGGTAACTATCAGACCCTCATCAACCAGGCGCTCCGGCGCATGATCGAGGGTCCAATCGAACCCCTTGAGGTCGTGGTACGCCGAGTGGTCCGGCAGGAGCTCGGCCAAGGGGCAGGCCCCCGCACACGCCGGCGGAAAACACGGGCTGTTTAGAGTCAACTTTGAAGTGCAACGTTCCCCGCGATAGCGGGTCTTCCGACGGGGTTCATCGGGCATAGCGTTCCTTCGGGGTCCGCCCGGCGTCAGGCCCGCCGCAGCCGGGCGAACATGCTCACGAGAACCAGGAGGATTCCGCACATTGCCACGATGGCCGCCCCCGTCGGGAGATCGAGGCGGTAGGAGGCCCAAAGTCCGAGCAGACTCGCAGCGGCGGCAACTCCCCAACCGATCGCCAATCGACTCACCCATCGCCGGGCCAGCATCACCCCACAGACGGCGGGGACGATCAGATAGGCAAACGTCAGCAGCACCCCGGCCAGGCGCACAAAACTGACGACCACCAGCGCAAACGCGGCATAGAACAGGAAGTCCCACAACCGTACCTTCAGCCCCTGGGTTTCCGCCTGTTCCGGATCGGAGGATATCAACGAGAAACGCCGGTGAAACGCGACATAAAATGCGGCCAGGACCGCGAAGATGACTGCGCGCTGCCCGACTTCTGCCGCGGTCACATTAAGGATATCGCCGGTCAACAGGTGCTCGAGCTCCTCCTTCCCTCCCGCCACGCGGCTCAGCAGGAGAATCACCCCCGCGGCCGCGACGACGAACGTGATACCGATGATCGCCTCTTGCGGGACCTGCCGTTTCCGGCTGCCGCGGGACCAGCTGAAAAAGGCGGCGCCGAGGAAAGTCACGCCCAGCGAAATCCAGAATGTGATTCGATCGTTGAAGTGATGGCCCAGAATCAGCGCCACACAGGTTCCCAGCGTCGCCACCTGGGCCAGCGCGAGGTCCACGAAAATGACCTCGCGCTCGACTACGTGCAGCCCGAGATACACCAGCAGCGGCGGCAGGATGAGGCACGCCGCCAATGGCCACTTCATGATCTCCCATGCGACCTGGAAATCTCCCGGATTCATTTCTTCGCCTCCAAGCCGGCTGCGAGCGTGCTCACCAGGTGATCCATAAGCTCGAAGTACGTTGCGGTATTCGGCACGGCGCCGGGCTGCTGTGGGACATCGAGCACGGTCGCCCCGGTCTGCCGCGCCACTGTTTCGGCAGTCTTCCGGTTCTGGTAGGGCTGGACCAGGATGACATAGGCCTTCTTCGCCTGCATGGTGCTCACTACCTTGGCCAGGTGGGCCGGAGACGGCGCGATGCCCGGCTTCGGCTCCAGCTCTTCGACGATCTCCAGATCGAAGCGCTCGGCCAGGTAGACGAAGTCCTTATGGTAGGTCACGATCTTCGCGTCGCGGAATGGCTCGAGCTTCTTCTTCCATTCCACCAGCTTGTGGTCGACCCGGTCGTCGAAGCGTTTGAGGTTCGCCTGGTACGCCGACGCCGACGCCGGGTCGACCTGCCCCAGATGGGCGGCGATCTGCGCGGCGATGATTTTGACGTTCAGGGGGTCGAGAAGGAAATGGGGATTCCCGAGCGAGTGCACATCCCCCTTCGATCGGTCGAAGGTCGTCGGCACCTCCAGCATCGCTATGCCCTGTGACGCCACGATACGGCCCGGTGCCCCCGAGGCGATCCTGGCGTTGCGGGCATTGTCGAGCAGGGGGGGCAGCCAGCCGAGCTCGAGCTCTGCTCCCCCTTCGATGAGGACGTCGGCCCGGTTGAGGGTGACCAGGTGGCTGGGCTTGGCGTCCACGAAATGGGGGTCCTCGGTCGGCTTGGCCAGCGCCGTTACGATGATGGCATCGCCGCCGATCTCCCGCGCGACGGCCGCGAGGTCGGGGGTGGTCGCCACGACGTTGAGCTTCTTGGGGGAGGGCACGGTGCCGATGCCGGTTGCGGCGATCAGCGCGGCGGCCGCGGTTCGGAGTAGAGAAATGGTCTGCATATAGGTTCTGGGTGCCTCTAAAATTTGTGGGCTGCGTGCGCGCCGAGTATGAACTCGAACTGCATCCACAGCGAATGATCGGCGCCGATACCCTTGCGGTGATCGTAGTTATACTGGAGCCGCAGTTTCGAGAATTCGGTCGGATAGTACGTGATGTTCGGGGAGATCCGATAGCGCTCCGCCCGGAGCGGCACCTCGAACGCGGCGCTGCTCCCGCTGACATAGTCCCCCCGCAGCCCGGCCACCATGCGGGGCTTGAATCCCCACAGCAGCTGGGAATAGATGCCGCGGTCGCGCAGGATGTCCGCTGGGAGCGTGACTGCCGGAGCCTGCGCCGAGACCCGCGACGCCGCGTCGTACCTGCGAAAGAGCGCCTCGGTCTGCAGCGAGACGAAAGGGAACCCGGCACTGGCGGTAGCGGACTTCCATTTCCAGTAGACGTCCGCGCCATAGATTCGGGTCCGGGAATCGGCTCCTGAATTGTTGGGTCCGAATGCGGCAGACGCCCCAAACAGCAGCGTCTGGGTGCTGGTCAGGTCGATCGACGCCGCGATCCTCGGGACGATCAGCATGTCCTTGAGGTTTCGCACGTCGCGGGTTACGGGAACCCCGCCGTGAATGTCGGAAGATTCGGGGGAACGGAAGCTGGAGGTGGTTCCGCCAAAGCTGTTCGACACGGTGACCATGGCCTCGGTGTAGAAGCTGGTCGGCACCAGCCAGGAGAGCCGGGCGCCCTGACTCCGCAGTCCGTCAGGGCCGAACATGCGGTTCAGCACCAGCGGCTGATCCACGAACGACCAGGAGTGGGGGTGCTGGGGATTCTGACGGCCGAACTCAGTGAAGAACTGCCCGCCCCGCAGCTGAAGGTTCCCCGGCAGCGAAGTGGTGAGAAAATAGACCTCCTCCAGCTCGACGCCGGTCTCGCCGGCGGAAGTCAATTTATAGACGATGTTCGCGAACCCTTTGAAGTAGGGATCCACGGCCCCGTCCAGCGAGAGTTCGGCGTTGGGAATCGTGAAGCCGCGCACCGCCGGATCGTGGTCGCCCAGTTGCAGGGAGCCAACATCCGGCTCGCTGGACCAGCCAAAGTCGGAAAGTCCGTCGAAGCCGATGTTCATGTAGGCTCCGCCGGTGCGGGTGGGTGCGGTGTGCACGGCCTGCTGGGCCGGCATCCCGCCCACCGCCGCCGCGC
>JAYUAL010000487.1:0-2953 GCA_043741355.1 Gemmatimonadales bacterium
ACCACGAGCGGGGCACGGGGGCGCAATTCGAGTTGGGAAAGGGGGCCGCCCGAGAGGTCCCTGGAATAGGTCAGCACATTTCGGCGGTTGAAGAGGTTCGTGACGGTACCGAAGAGCGCCAGCTCGGCGTCGCGCCCGCCCACCTTGACGTTCCACTGCTTTCGCACGCCCAGATCGACCCGGAAGTAGGCGGGCAATGCCGTCCCGCCCAGCCGCTGCCCGTTGTGATTCGGGCTCCCCCCGAATTCGCAGCCTCGATCAAGCAGGTTGCACGACTCCGACGTGAGCGCCCCGGAAACCAATGTCGCCCGCCGTCCCACCGCGCCGGTGGCGCCCAGTCGGATAGAGAGCGAGGCAGCCGGGAACAGATTCACCCCTCCCTCGAAGAGATGCGTGGTACCGTGGTCGGGGGCGTAGCTCGCAACACCGTATGCGCGCCGCACCCGTTGCACTGCGTAGCTGGCGACCACGCCCACGCGCCCCGTGCTCCAGTCGGCGTCAATGGCAGCCCCGCGAGAGGTTCCCGAGCCGACGGTGAAAGCCCCGGTCGCAAACGGCTCTCCGTCACTGGGGGCGACCAGCAGCAGTCCGCGAAAGCCTCGCTGGTACGCCTGGGCGCGAAGCCGCAGCCCGGTCACGGGACGATACTCGGCTTCGACCGCTGCCTGATCGCTGCGGGCCACCGGCACGCCGGGGGCGCCGGCGCCGATGTACAGGTCCACCGGGAACACAGTCCCCACTACCGACTCGGCGTTTCGGAGCGACTGGGCATACTGGTAGGACCGAGCGTAATTGCCGGCGAGCAGCAGGTGCTTCACGGGCCTCCACTGCAGCCGAGCTCCCGGAGCCAGGTGCAGGTCACCGGCTGCCGCCGCGACCGACGCCGAGAGGGTGAGTTCAACCCGGGAACCCATGCGAGCCGTCTGCTCGGCGAAAACCGCCGCGACCGGAGTTCGCGCTTGCAGGCTCAGGGATGGTCCAGCAGTTGAGGCGGGTGCTATCGCATACGAGGTTCGGCTCCACTCGGCACGCAACCCGACGAGCGTGGCTCCGGCGGGGGAACGGCCCTCCAGCGTGGCGAGCAGGCCCAGATCGCGCCGAACCGCGGTCAGGTCCACGCGGCCGGCTTGTGCGGCCCAGGAGGAGCGCGCATCGCCCACTGCGTTCCACCCCTGGAGCCGCAGCGTTGCGCCCGAGAACGCCCGCCGCCATTCTCCGCCCAAGGATCTGCTGTGCCAACCGAAAGTATTGCGTTGGACGCCGCGGGGCTCGCCGCTGGTGTCGCCGACGGCGGCGGTGTTGATCGCGTTCCGGTTGTCGTAGCCGAGCAGCCGAACGACTCCGCCAGCTGCAGGCGCCTGGAGTTTGACCAGCCAGTCGGTGGTACCGCCTCTCAGGTACGAGGCCTCATTCTTCGGCGCGACAAACCCCGGGAATCCTGAACGCAGGCTCACCAGGTAACCGATGCCGCCCACGCCGAGGGGGCCGCCGATAGTGAAGCGGGCCTGGGTGGTGCTGACGCCGCCCTGGGCGGTGAGGCGCGGCCCCGGGTCGCGGCTGGCCACCTCAACGCTCCCGGAAAGGGCCGAGTGTGCCAGCAAGGTGGCGTCGGGAGACAGCCGCACCCGCGCGATCGCGTCGGGATTCCAGGAGCTGAAGACCCCTGCGGTGTGGTACGGGCTGAAAACCGGGATACCGTCGAGGAGAAAAGCCGTTTGGTCCGACTCCCCGCCGCGGACATGTATTCCGCTGGGTGACTCGGGCTGGAGCACCACCGTCCCGCCTCCGAGAGCCTGCAGGACGTCGGGCTCGGCCAGGAGCGGGTGGTTCCGAACGGCTCCGATCGAGATCCAACGATCGGGAGAGCCGTCCGGGTCCGCGCCACCGGCCGCGCGCGCGATGGTCAGCGGACGCACTTCGATCGGGGGCAGCGTGAAAGCGGTCTGATGGAGCGACACGTTGATCTCGAGCGCTCCCTCGCTCGGTACCAGCGCGTACAGCGTACGCGGCTCGTACCCGAAGAATCGCACGGTGATCAATTGCAATCCGGCAGGTACCTGCCGTAACACGTAGCGGCCTGCCGTGCTGGTGACGGTGGTGCGGTCGAGGCCGGCCAGGACCACGATGGCGCCCGGAAGGGACCGCCCACTCTCGCGATTCAGCACGGTACCCTGGACCGTCGCCTGCGCCACCTGGGCGTGCGCGGCCGGGCCGGGAAGGAGGGCAACGAGGCTGGCGAGGGTGAGCAGCCGGGTCAGGTGACGCCGAGAGCGGGCGGCCATGGCTTGAGTATACGCCAGCAGTCCGCAACAGGCGAGGAACCGGGCCCCGGCCGGTGTGGCTCCGGTGCAAGGATTGGCACCTCCGCAGTGCCGCTGCTCGAGGGGTCTCACGGTGCCCTGAGCCGCGTGGCGGGAACCAGGGGCGCGCCCCCGCCCGGGCGCGAGCCTTCAAGTCGGCGACATATGCGGGGCGGAGCCCACCGGGGGTGGTCGGCTGGACGCCCCGCCGGGATCGGGCTAACCTGATGTACCCGGGCTCCCGCCGGGGTACGCCACGCCTCACATCCACTCCCAAACCGGTGCTGCCGTGAGCCGTTCTTTCCGCTTCTACAAGTTGCTCGCTCCTGCGTTCCTCGCCCTTCCCCTCGCCGCCCAACAGGCTGCGCCCCCGCCGGCTCCCAACGATCCGCGGCTGGAGGCGCTCAAGAAGGAGCTGATCGCCGACATCGACTCCCGGGCCAAGTTCACCCAGGAGATGGTGGACCAGATCTTCTCGTTCGGGGAGCTGGGCTTCCAGGAAGTCGAGACTTCGCGCTATTTGGTCGAGCTGCTCCGCCGGGAAGGCTTCACCGTCGTCACCGGCTACGCGGGCATTCCCACGGCGTTCGTGGCCACCTGGGGCAGCGGTAAGCCGGTGATCGCGCTGGGCACCGACATCGACGGCATTCCCC
>JAYUAL010000488.1:0-15465 GCA_043741355.1 Gemmatimonadales bacterium
CGGGTCACCGATCAGTCTCCCGAGGAAAAATATCAGTCGCTGGAGCGCTTCACCCGGAACCTGACCGACCAGGCGCGGAACGGGAAACTGGATCCGGTGATCGGCCGGGACGAGGAGGTCCGCCGGGTGATGCAGGTGCTCTCCCGCCGCACCAAGAACAACCCGGTTCTGATCGGCGAGCCCGGAGTCGGCAAGACCGCTATCGTCGAGGGGCTGGCCCAGCGGATCGTGAACGGAGACGTTCCCGAGTCCCTGCGCGGCAAGGAAATCATCGCGCTCGACATCGGCCTGCTCTTGGCGGGCGCCAAGTACCGGGGGGAATTCGAGGAGCGGCTCAAGGCGGTGGTGAAGGAGCTGACCGAAGCCGAAGGCCGCTTCATCGTGTTCATCGACGAGCTGCACACCATCGTGGGCGCCGGCGCGGCCGAGGGCGCAGTGGACGCCAGCAACATGCTGAAGCCGGCTCTTGCTCGGGGTGAGCTCCACGTGGTGGGCGCCACCACGCTGGACGAATACCGCAAGCACGTCGAAAAGGACTCCGCGCTGGAACGGCGCTTTCAGCCGGTGCTGGTCGGGGCGCCGAGCGTCGAGGACACCATCGCGATACTTCGGGGCCTCAAGGAGCGCTACGAGGTGCATCACGGGGTCCGGATCACCGACAACGCCCTGGTCGCGGCGGCGCAGCTCTCCGATCGTTACATCGGCGACCGGTTCCTGCCCGACAAGGCCATCGACCTGGTGGACGAGGCGGCCAGCCGGCTCCGGATCGAAATCGACTCGCTCCCTCAGGAAATCGACGAGGTAGAGCGGCGCATCATCCAGCTCGAGATCCAGCGCCAGGCGCTGCTCAAGGAAAAGGACAAGGCGGGCAAAGAGCGGCTCAAGCTGGTGCAGCAGGAAATCTCCGAGCTCAAGGAGAAGTCCGGCGGAATGAAAGCGCAGTGGCAGGCGGAGAAGGCCGCCATCCACAGGCTGCAGGCGATGAAGGCCGAGATCGAAGCGGTGAAACAGGAAATTGATCAGGCCACCCGGAAGGGCGATCTGCAGAAGGCCGCCGAGCTGCGGTACGGAAAGATCCCCCAGGTCGAGAAATCCATCGCCGAAGAGGAATCCAACCTCGTCACGGTGCAGAAGCAGGCCAAGTACCTGAAGGAAGAAGTGGACGCCGAGGACATCGCCGAGATCGTGGCCAAGTGGACCGGCATTCCGGTGTCCAAGATGCTGGAGTCGGACCGGGAGCGACTGACCCGGCTCGAGGCGGAGCTGGCCCGCCGCGTGGTGGGCCAGGAGGAAGCGGCGACCGCGGTGGCCAATGCGGTGCGGCGGAGCCGGGCGGGCCTCCAGGACCCGAACCGGCCCACCGGCTCGTTCATTTTCCTGGGGCCGACCGGAGTCGGGAAGACGGAAACGGCCCGGGCGCTGGCCGAGTTTCTCTTCGATGACGAGCGCGCGATGGTGCGGCTCGACATGTCGGAGTACATGGAAAAGCACTCGGTGTCGCGAATGATTGGCGCCCCGCCCGGCTACGTGGGCTACGAGGAGGGCGGGCAGCTGTCCGAGGCGGTGCGGCGGCGTCCCTACAGCGTGGTGTTGTTCGACGAAATCGAAAAGGCCCATCCCGACGTCTTCAATGTGCTGCTCCAGATCCTGGACGACGGACGCCTGACCGACAGCCAGGGCCGGGTGGTGGACTTCCGGAACACCGTCCTCATCATGACCTCGAACCTGGGGAGCCAGTTGATCGTCGAAGGCGTAGCCGAGGAGGCGGACGGGCGGACGGACAGTCGGACGGACGGGCGGGCGGACTGGGACTCCGTGGAGCAGCGGGTCCTGGGCGAGCTTCGGAACCATTTCCGGCCCGAATTCCTGAACCGAGTCGACGACATCGTGGTCTTCCGGCCGCTCTCCCGGGAGCACCTCGACAAGATCGTGGACCTTCAGATCGTGAAGCTGGATCAGCTGCTGGCGGAAAAGCACCTCACGCTGACGCTCACGCCGGAAGCGCGTCGCCTCATCGCGGAGCGGGGCTACGATCCGATCTATGGCGCCCGACCCCTCAAGAGAGTCATCCAGCGGCTGGTCCAGAATCCCGTGGCACTGGCGCTCCTCGCGGGCGGTTACCTCCCCGGCGACACCATCATCGCGGACCGGGAGGGGGACCACCTGAGCTTTGTACGACAGTCGGCGGCCGGGGTGAAGAGTGCATAGCCCTCCGGTTTCGGAGCAGGATCTGGCGGGGATGCGCGCCGCACTGGTCCTGGCGGAGCAGGGAGGGTCGCGCGGCGAAGTACCCGTGGGTGCAGTGGTGCTCCAGGCCGGGTGCGCTATCGGTTCAGCCCACAATGAAACGGTGGCGCGCCGTGATCCCACCGCGCACGCGGAGCTGCTCGCACTACGGCAGGCGCTGGACGCGGTTGGCACCGGCCGACTGCCCGACGCGACCCTGTACATCACGCTGGAGCCCTGCGCCCAATGCGCCGGCGCGATTGTGCTCGCCAAGGTAGGACGGGTGGTGTTCGGGGCCCGGGATCCCAAGGCGGGCATGGCGGGGTCGGTGGGAGATCTGCTGCGCCACCCCGCACTCAATCACCGCCCCGAAGTATGGGGTGGTGTGCTGCAGGATGAATGCGGCACCCTGCTGCGGGCGCTATTCCGAGGACAGTGAGGTCGGGGAGGACGGGGGGGACCAAAAAGAATAGACTTCTCGCGCGCTAAGACGGACGCCGCAGCAGGCTCTTCTTTCTGATGGAATCATAGAGGCGCCACGTCAGCTTCCCGGCCGACTGCCTCAGCTCCTCGAGTGGTCGGAGATCTTCGTCCGAGCTCAGTTCAAGATCTCTCGCCAGCCGGAGTATGTACGAAAGCTCGTTGAGCGATCCTACCGAAATATTGAGGAACCGTCGGAACTCCCGTGCTCCCTGCCGCGCGGCACCTTCGGCACCCCTCCATGCCGGGGCGGCGAAACGAAAGGTGCGGGGTCCAACAGGCGCGTATCTCTCCGGTGCCCGGAGGATTTCGCTTGTCGGGCCTCCGGGCGGCGATGTATGTTTCTCGCTGCGCTGGACAGGTGTCCGAGTGGCTGAAGGAGCCGGTCTCGAAAACCGGTGGGCCCGCAAGGGTCTCGTGGGTTCGAATCCCACCCTGTCCGTTTTTCTTGCCGTCC
Source organism: Gemmatimonadales bacterium (assembly GCA_043741355.1). Taxonomy (GTDB): domain Bacteria; phylum Gemmatimonadota; class Gemmatimonadetes; order Gemmatimonadales; family GWC2-71-9; genus JABFSM01. The sequence continues at coordinate 3,164 of JAYUAL010000488.1, forward strand.
TCCCGTCCTCCCGTCCTCCCGTCCTTCAGGCGCGGTCCCTGAGCTCGGGCCGGCCACTCTCGGACGCGCAATGCGCGCAGCAATAGAACTTGCCGCCGGCCTCCCCACCGTGCCCGATGATCCGGCAGCCGCAGTGAGCGCAGGTGGGGGCGAGTGCGTGAATCGCGCACTCGAAGCAATCGAACGTGTACGATTGCCCGCCGAAACGGATCTCGAACGACTTGTCGTACTCGTTCCCGCAGTTGTCGCACTGTCCCATCGAAAGCCCCTATGCCAGAGGCCGCCTGGTGGCCGTAAGCCCGAACACCAGCGAAACCAGGAACACGATGAGAAAGACGTAGAACAGCGTCTTCGCGATGCCCGCCGACGTGGCCGCGAGCCCTCCGAATCCGAACAGTGCCGCCACCAAAGCCAGCACGAAGAACCCCAATGCCCAGCGCAACATGGAAACCTTCCTTCCGAGTGTGAAAGCCAACCTTCAGGTCTGTAGCCCTAGTTCCAGTCTGACCGATTGGTACAGCGCCTCCAGCTGCCCGACCAGCTGGTCGCGGCGGGCGGCGAGGATGTCGAAGTCGTGGTCGGTCAGCGACTGCATCCACTCATCGACTCTTTCTTTGAACCGCTGTCCGGCTGGTTGGATCCTGATCGGCACCATGGACTCCGTTCCTTTTCCGGGCCCGGCTCGAGGCCCACCCCGCAGTACAAAAGGCGCGAAATGGCCCTCATCGTGAGGTCCGTTCCGCGCCTTCGGCTCGCGAAGCAATCGCGCTTCGTTCGACAAGGCGGCCCGCGCGATTGCGCAGTCGTCTCTTTAAAACGTGAAAGCGCCCCGGCGCGGTGTGCAGCGCGGGGGGCGCCTTCGACTGACGGAGCCGAGCTCCATCCGGCAAGGCCGGCGCCTCCCTTCCGGCGCCTCTGAACTCTACATTACAATGTGCAGAGAATTCGCGCAAGACCTTCGTGGGCTGTGCACGGGCAGTGTAGGACTGAACGCCCGAGGACGTCCAAAAGGGAGTCATACCCAGCAGGGCAGGCAGGGACATAGCTCCGGAGCTCCGGAGCACCTTGACGGACGAAGCCTGGCGGCATCGTCAGTTGGAGGCGCGGACGCACCCCTTGGGAGCGCGACGCGCCTCTTGCATTTCGGTTCATGGGAAGCCCAAACAGAACCCTGAGAGGGGTCATGCGGATTCTACTTCTTATTGGTGGGCTCTATCTCCTGGCCGCCATGCCGGTGGCCGCCCAGGAGGCCTCCGACTCTACCCGGATTTTGGTGGTGCCGACGACCACTCCGGCAGCACCCGGCGCGCAGGAGCTGTTCGTCGGCTGGGCTGACGCGGTCTCGCGCGCCGTCCCGACCCCGGGCGCCATGGGTATTGCAGGCGCGGCCCTTGTGGGGCTGTGCCTCGTTCTGGCGCACCGATCCCGCGGCAGCGCCGCCTTTACTGTGGCTTGAGGTTCTTGCGGAGCGCCGCCAGGTCCAGCAGCGGCGTGCCCCCCTCGGTCGGTACCAGCACCACCAGGTTGTTGGAGGTCCGCATGTCGTGCAGCACCTCCAGATACTGCTTCATCAAGGCTTCCGGTGTCAGGGTCTGATTGAGGTAGCGCTGCTGGTCCGACTGCAGCCGCGCCACTTCGACCTTGTGCTTTTCGGTCTCGATCTGTTGATCCGCGGCAATCTTGTTGTTGATGGCCGCGACGACCTGCTCGGGCGGTTCCAGATTTCGCAGATAAAACGCCGTGATCTTGGCAATCCGGAACGGGTCGCCACCCACCCGGGGCCGGGTCAGGAGCGCGCTGTCCACCTGGAACTCCATCGCGCTGGCGATGGCGTTGCGCTTGGAGATGTCGTTGATGGAAAACTGCACCATTCCGTCCCGCACACCTTTCCGGATGGCGTTGACGACGACGTTTTTTATCTGTTCCTCCGTGCCGATCTCGGTGAAGATCTTGGGCGACTGGATCGGGTCAATCTGCCAGCGGACTGCCACGTCCACCTTCATGCTCATCTGTTCGTTGGAGAGGGCATCCATGGTTTCGACCCCTTCTCGCTGGGTCGGCCACTGCTCCTCGCGGGTCGAGTACTTCTCCACCGAGGACCAGGGCGGCACGAACCGCACCCCTGAAAGGAGCGGGGCCGGGTCCACCTTGCCGAATGCGTGCCGCACTCCGACCTGGCCGGCGTCGATCACCACGACGCTGGAACTGGCCAGGATAACGACGCCCAGCACCACGAGCCCCAGGCTGACCAGATTCACCAGGGCACCCGACATCTTGCTCCCAGCCGAGCGGAGGCCGGCCCCGGCGCTCTTCACGACGACCGCCACCAGCAGGATCACCGCACCCAGGATGATGGTACCCATGTATTGCTCCGGCCATGAAAGGATGGGGGAAACATAGAGCCGGTGGCGTGGGGCGCTACCGCGGCGTCCAAATGCTTCAGCAGGCGTAAGGTTGGTGAGGGGGCGGCGGGCTTGATGCCGAGAATTCGAAAGTGATGGCAAGCGGGTCGGGCGCCCGGCAATTGACAGCAGGGCGGGGAGGATGGTACTAAGTTAGCCCGAGCCGCGAAGGAGCTTCTCGACTATCACTCAAAGGATTTCATGGCGTCGCTGGTCATCGTCGAGTCGCCCACCAAGGCCCGGACTATCCGTGACTTCCTTCCCAAGGGCTACGTGGTCGCGGCCTCCATGGGCCACATCCGGGATCTCCCCGACAAGGCGGCAGACATCCCGCCCAAATACAAGGGAGAAGAATGGGCCCGGCTCGGCGTCAACGTCGAGAACGACTTCGAGCCCCTCTACGTGGTACCCGCGGACAAGAAGAAGGTGGTCAAGGAGCTCAAGGACGCGCTCAAGGGAGCCGACGAGCTGATCCTGGCCACCGACGAAGACCGTGAGGGCGAGAGCATTTCCTGGCACCTGGCCCAGGTGCTTGCGCCCAAGATGAAGGTCAAGCGAATGGTCTTCCACGAGATCACCCGGGAGGCCATCAAGGAGGCGCTGGAAACCACCCGCGCGGTGGACGACCGGCTGGTTCGGGCCCAGGAAACCCGCCGCATCCTGGACCGGCTCTACGGCTACACTCTCTCCCCGCTGCTCTGGAAGAAGATCGCCTACGGACTCTCGGCGGGCCGGGTCCAGTCGGTGGCGGTGCGGCTGCTGGTGCTCCGGGAACGGGAGCGCCGGGCCTTCCGGGCCGCGGTGTACTGGGATCTCAAGGCCCACCTCTCCCACGCCAAACAGGAATTCGACGCCGAGCTGGTGGCGCTCAAAGGCAGCCGCATCGCCACCGGGAAGGACTTCGACGAGAAGACCGGCAAGCTGCTGCCCGGCAGGGACGTGGTTCTTCTCGACCAGGCCGCCGCGGGCAAGCTCCGCGACCGGCTGCTCAAGAAGATCTGGGCCGTTTCGGCCAGCGAGGAAAAGCCCGGCGTGCGCCGGCCTGCCCCCCCCTTTACCACCTCGACGCTCCAGCAGGAGGCCAACCGGAAGCTCCGGCTCTCGGCTCGGGACACCATGAGGGTGGCCCAGAGTCTCTACGAAAACGGATACATCACCTACATGCGTACCGACTCGGTGAACCTGTCCAAGCAGGCCAGCACCGCGGCTCGCGAGTGTGCCGAGCGGCTTTACGGGAAAACCTATCTCACCGACAAGCCGCGCCACTACAGCGCCAAGAATGTGCACGCGCAGGAGGCCCACGAGGCCATTCGCCCGGCCGGCTCCCATTTCCGGACCCCGGACGAGACCAAGCTGACCGGCCGCGAGTACGACGTTTACGATCTGATCTGGAAGCGGACCGTGGCGTCGCAGATGCCTGACGCCCGGATCACCAGCCTGGTCGTGACGCTCGAGGTCGATGACGCGACGTTCCGCGCCTCGGGCAAGCGAATCGACTTTCCCGGTTTCCTCCGGGCCTACGTCGAGGGGAGCGACGATCCCGAGGCCGCGCTCGAAGACCAGGAAGTGCTGCTGCCCCATCTGGCAGTCGGAGACAAGCCGGCGTGCCTGGGCCTCGACGCCCTCTCCCACGAAACCCAGCCGCCGCCCCGCTTCACCGAAGCCAGCCTGGTGCGCGAGCTCGAGGCCGACGGCATCGGCCGCCCCAGCACCTACGCCAGCATCATCGGAACCATCGTGGAACGCGGCTACGTCCAGAAGCAGGGCCAGGCCCTGGTGCCGACTTTTACGGCGTTCGCGGTGACCGGCCTGCTCGAGCAGCACTTTCCCCGCCTGGTGGATCTCAAGTTCACCGCCAAAATGGAAGAGCAGCTCGACGAAATCGCCGAGGGAACCGCGGAGTGGCTGCCCTACCTGCAGCAGTTCTATCTGGGCCAGGAGGGCCTCCAGAAACAGGTTGAGACCCAGGAAAAAAAGATTGACCCTGCCGAAGCGCGGACCGTCCCGGTGGGCGGTCTGGAGGACGCTACCATTCGTATAGGACGGTTCGGGCCGTACGTGGAGGTGGAGCGTGGCGGAGAAACCCTGCGCGCCTCGCTCCCCCGCGACGGGGCGCCGGCCGATCTGACCATGGCAACGATCGAAGAGATTTTGCGGCAAAAGCGGGAAGGCCCCGAGATTCTTGGCCACCATCCCGATACCACCGAGCCCATCATGGTGCTCACCGGACAGTACGGGCCCTACGTGCAGCTTGGCGCGGTCAGTGACGAGAATCCCAAACCGAAGCGCTCGAGTCTTCCCAAAGGCATGAAGCCGGAAGACGTGACGATGGACATCGCGGTCGGGCTCCTGGCGCTGCCCCGGCTGCTGGGCACCCACGCCGACACGGGCGCCAAGATCCTGGCTGGGCAGGGCCGGTTCGGCCCCTACATCCTGCACGACAAAGGAAAAGACGGGAAGGACTACCGGTCTCTCAAGGGAGACGATCATGTCCTGACGGTGACCCTCCCGAGGGCCCTCGAGCTGCTGGCCCAGCCCAAGATGGGCCGGGGGCGGCGCGCCGCTCCGACGCCCCTCAAGGAGCTGGGCCCCCACCCCGCCGACGCCGCGCCGGTCGCGCTCTACGATGGGCAGTATGGACCGTACGTAAAGCACGGCGCCATAAGCGCGTCGATCCCGAAGGGGAAAGACCCGCAGAGCGTGACGCTGGCCGAGGCGGTCGACCTGATTGCCGCCCGAAAAGAGCGGGGGCCAGCCAAGAAGCCGGCTCGGAGCAGCCGCACGGCTGCCAGGAAGCGCTGACCGCCTCGGCATACACGGTGCTCAACGCCAGAGACGGCGCCGCCGCCCTTCTCGCGCCGCGTTGACGGGTTGCGGCTGCTGCGGATAAGTTGTCGCCGCCGGGACGGGTGCTCGAGTGGTTTAAGAGGCACGCCTGGAAAGCGTGTAAACCTGAAAGGGTTTCGCGGGTTCGAATCCCGCCCTGTCCGTCCGACTGCTCCACCGCATGGAACTGATGCGCGCCGGCGAGCGTTATTAGGTTATAACGACGTCCCTAGCGAGCGAGACCATGCTGATCCGAAGACCGCAGGACATCCCGACCAGCCAAATCACCGACGAGCGGCTCTTCTGGAGCCGGCGGGAATGGCTTGCTTCGGTGGGCATGGGCCTGGCCGGGGCGATGGCGTTTCCCCGCCTCGGCCGGGCCCAGGAGGCCCTCAAGCCCGATTCCTGGGACATCATCACCGGCTACAACAATTTCTACGAGTTCGGCGCCGACAAGGATGAGCCGAAGGCCAACGCCCACACCCTGAAGCCCCGGCCGTGGAGCATCTCGGTCGAGGGGGACGCGAAGAAGCCGGCCACCTACGCCCTCGATGATTTCTTCAAGGGGATGAAGCCCGAGGAGCGGATTTACCGGCACCGCTGCGTCGAGGCCTGGTCGATGGTGGCGCCCTGGCTGGGCTACCCGTTGCGGGACGTCATCAGGCGGCTGGAGCCGGGCACCAAGGCCAAGTACGTGGAATTCGTGACGCTCCTGGATCCGGTGCAGATGCCCGGCCAGCGGCGGGCGGTGCTGGACTGGCCCTACGTCGAAGGGCTTCGCATGGACGAGGCGATGCACCCGCTCACGCTGCTCACCGTGGGGATCTACGGCAAGCCGATCCCCAACCAGAATGGCGCCCCGGTGCGGCTCACGGTGCCGTGGAAGTACGGCTTCAAGAGCATCAAGTCGATCGTCAAAATTCGCTTCGTCGAAAAGCAGCCGGTCAACACCTGGCAGCTCGCGGCGTCCAGCGAGTACGGGTTTTACGCCAACGTGAACCCGAACGTCGATCACCCGCGCTGGAGCCAGGCCAAGGAGCGGCCCCTCGGTCAGTTCTTCAAGAAGCCCACCGTGATGTTCAACGGGTACGCCGACCAGGTGGCCTCGATGTATTCAGGGATGGATCTGCGCGCGAACTTCTGAGCCGGAGAATGACCGAGGCCCAACTCATCCGGCGGGTCGTCAAGCCGATCCTCTGGGTGGCGGGACTCGCGCCCCTGAGCTGGCAGATCTACGCCTTCCTGACCGGGCACCTCGAGGCGGAGCCGGTCAAGGGCATGGAGCACTTCACCGGCCGCACCGCGATCATCATCCTCTTCATCGCGCTCAGCGTCACGCCGCTGCGGCGGCTGACCGGAATCAACGGCCTGGTGAAGGTGCGGAGGCTGATCGGACTCTTCGCCTTTTTCTACGCCCTGGTGCACTTCTGCATCTTCCTGGTCTTCGACCTGGAGCTCTCGTTGGGCGACCTGGCCGGCGAGATCGTGAAGCGGCCCTGGATCACGGTGGGCTTCGCCGCGTTGGTGATCCTCACGATTCTCGCCATTACCTCACCCCGGGCCATGGTCCGCCGGCTGGGCGGCAAGCGATGGCAGGCTATCCACCGGGCGGTATATCTGGCCGCGGTCCTGGGAATCGTTCACTTTCTCTGGTCCCAGAAGAAGGACGTGTCACTCCCGGTGAAATACGCCGTGGTCCTCGCGTCGATCTTCCTCTCCCGCCTCCTGCCGATTCGTCGAATGAGTCCCAAGCCGCCCCGGTCGGTGCGTCCCGCTTCCGAGCCTTCCTCAAATCCTGGCGCGCCGCAATGACACCGCGTTTACTGCGACGATGATAGACGAGAGCGACATGAGCAGGGCGGAAATCTCCGGTGCCGGCCTCACGGACCGGAGCAGGATCGACCCCTTCCTGCTCGAGGAACTTCTCATTGCCGGTAAGCGCTGTCTGGCCTTGCACCAGGCCCTTGAGGCCGTACCCGGGGACGTTTTGGATATTGATGGCAGCGTCGCCGGAGAGGGCGCCGCGATCCGTCGCCGCGCGCGCGATCGCGAGCGAGAGGGGATGGGTGGAGTGCATAGCCACCGCTCCCGCTGTGCGGAGAAGCGATTCTTCCGAGATGCCGGTCGCTGGCACAACGTCGGTGACGCTTGGCTTCCCCTCGGCAAGCGTGCCGGTCTTGTCCAGCACAATGGTTTGGATGCGGCTGACTGCCTCGAGCGTTGCCGCGTCCTTGATGAGAATATTGTGCTTGGCGTGATGGTGTCGTCTACGCCTGGCTGACCGTGGCGCTGCTGTGCACCGGGTACGTGGCCTACGACCAGTTCATGAACAACCCGGAAGCTCCGGTCATGAAATGGGAGCCGGTGCCGTTGATCGTGGCGCCGATCACCCGATCGCCCGCGGACTTCTCGACCGGCATGGGCTCACCGGTGATCATGGATTCGTCGAGCGCACTGGTGCCCTCGAGCACCTCCCCGTCCACCGGGACCTTCTCGCCCGGGCGCACCCGAAGCCGGTTGCCCGGGCGCACCTGGTCGAGCGGAACGTCCGCTTCGCCCCCGTCATCACTGAGGCGCCGCGCCGTCTTGGGAGCGAGGCCCAGGAGCGCCTTGATGGCCGCGCCGGTGCGGCTTCTTGCCTTGAGCTCCAGGACTTGACCCAGAAGCACCAGGGTCGTGATCACCGCCGCCGCCTCGAAGTAGACACCGACTTCGCCCGCCGCGCTGCGGAACGATGCGGGAAAGATCTCCGGAAAGAGATGGGCGATCAGACTGTACCCATACGCCGCCCCGACACCCAGCCCGATCAATGTGAACATGTTGAGGTTCCAGGTGATCACCGAGCGCCAGCCGCGGACGAAAAACGGCCACCCGCCCCACAGGACGACGGGTGATGCCAGGATCAGCTCGAGCCACGACCACACGGCCTGCGGGGCGATCTTGGGGAGCGGGTTGCCGGGGAGGTACTTCGCCATGGCGATGGCGAGCAGCGGAACCGTGAGCGCGGTGCTGACCCGCAAGCGCCGGCAGGATCGGCGCGGAACTTCGCCGCGCACCCTGCACTGCAGAAGTAGTAGGTCTGTCCCTCGTGCCCGACCGTGGCGGCGGCAGCATTAGGCTGGACGCTCATCCCGCAGACCGGATCGATGAATGTTTTCATTGCGACGTCCGCTCCGCGCCCGGCATCCCGGCGATGGACTGTCCCGCCATGGCGGCAGGCACCTCCAGCATCCGGAACGTGGCCATTGGGCCTCCATTCGAACGGTTCGAGCCTGCAGTTATACGGCTAACTCAACCTGCCGCCCCCACCACAGAAAGTACAGTACCGGCGTCACCAGCAGCGTCAGCAACGTCAACGACACCATCCCTCCGCTCATCGGCGTCGAGACGGGTCACGATAGCCGAGCGTCCCCTCACTGAATGGTCGACCACGTTCCGGACGACCTTGGCGGCACGCGCGGCGCAAAGCACAACCCGCCGCATGGTGTCCTCGTACAGTCCCGCCGCTCGCTCCGGCGTATCTGCATCCATGGGGGCCGGATGCACGTGCTCGGGCGGGATCGCGATTCGAACGAGCACCGCCAACCATGCCAACCCGTAGTTGCTGGGGGGGATTGTGTAAACGGACAAAGGGTTCATCCGCGCGGAAGGCGCGCACGTGGCACCAGGGAACCCGACCGCGTCACTCGGGCTCAGCGGGCAACGCGTAGACGGCGTTAGACGTGGAGAGCCCCGTACGCGGAACAGCCTGGCGCCTCCTTGCTCAGCTCGACCCGCTTTGTCGCCGACGATCACCTCCCGGCCTGTTATCGACGGCGCAGTTCATCCAGAAGCGGCTGAGTGACGGGTTGCGGCTCGTTGAACGCCGCGCCGCCGCTGACGAGGCGTTAGCCCACGGCCGAGATCGAAGCGAAGCCGACCTGGTCATCGAGCCAATCAATCAGAAACCGTGCCGCCGACGGGTGATCGAGCTGGCCGATATTGCCAGGCTCGGGGCGGGGCCCGGCCGGATCGTCGATCGTCAACCTCGTTCCGGCCAGCCCAATGCGCTCCAGATGGCCGCGGAGCCGTCGCTTGGGCGAATCCTCCAGGGAATACAAGGCGAACCTGATGCTTGACGAGCCACCAAGTTGTCCACCCAGAAGATCAGTTTCGGCGGCTGGCTCCGGCGAGGGCCAGGCTGCGGCGCACACGTCCTGGTGAACTGCACCTACTACCTACATCGGATGCGCCTTGGCCTTGGCGGGCATCTTCATCATGCCTTCGCAGAGCTTGAGGATCTCGGCGGTATGCTCCGAGACCTTCGCGGGAGCCGGTGCGCTGGCCTGTATTTCCGTTTCAAGCGCGGTGAGGTGTTCGCCGAGCGCCGTGACGTGCTTCTCCATGTCTTGCATCATTCCGGCCATCGACGATTTCATCTCACTGGTCATCGTCGACATCTGGGCCTGGTGGTGTTGCCGCATCTGGTCGAAACTGCGCCTCATTTCGGCAACCGCCGGGCGCGCGAGCTCCAGGTTCACCGTTTTGGACCGGGTGACGTCGCTGTGCAGGGCATGGGCGAAGGTCACCAGGTTGTCCCGATAGGCCATGGCCAGCATGTGATGCGGTCCATGCGGCATGCCCGCCATTTCCTGCATCCCCGGCATCCCGGTCTTGGGGGCCATGGCCGGCTGATGCTTGTGGGTCGTGTCTCCCATGGGCTTGGTCCCCTGCGCCGATCCGGTGGTCGCATTCCCACTGAGGAGGAGCACCGTGAAGGTGGCCGCCGCCGCGATCTTCGAACTGGTACGTGTCTTCATATCAATTATGCCTCGAGATCCTTCGTGATGCCGTGACCGTTGAGTGACCGGACGGGCGCGGCGTGCTTGTGGCATACAAGTATGCTCTGCCGAAGGGAGATATACCATCGATCGAAGGGATGGAGATGGCATCGCTCGAAGGGATGAGGCTCCCGTTCGGGCGGGACCCTAGGGTTTCTTCGCCTGGAATTTCTCGCCGAGCTCCTTCACATACGCCGCCACCGCCCGCATCTCGGGTTCCTCGAGCTTGTCCTCGAATGATTTCATGTCCTTGTCGATCCCTTTCTTGAGAATCTTCACGATTGAATCGATGGAGATCGTCGTGCCGAAGCCGTCCTCCCCGAACGACTTGATTTTCTTGTACTTCTTCCGATCGCGCGCCGCGGGCACCCCGTTGATGCCGTGGCACTGCTTGCATTCCTCGCGGAAGAGGGCTTTGCCATCCGGTTGCTGGGCCGTGACACGTTGGGCCAGCGCGGCACCCATCAAGGCGACCGCGAGGGTGACATTCCGAAGTTTCATCTTATCTCCCGAGCGAGTGAGGGCCGCGGGGAGTCCCACGGCCCCCCAGGTTCTGGCAACATCCCATCAGAAGTTGAGCATCATCTCGACCGTAATCCCGTGCTTCTTCGGGCCGCTGCCTTGTGGTACATCGAGCGCATATTCGAGGGCGAACCGGAGGTACTCCGGCAGGCTGACCGGAACGACGACGCCCAACACATAGCGGCGCTTCCCGTTGGCGGCCACCTTGGTGTTGGGATCGACGAACTCGTACCGGCCGAACAGCGTCGGGGGTGTGCCGCTCTCGGCCGCCGCTTTGCGCGGGAGGGTGTAGCCGGCGTAGAGCCAGTACCCGTTCCCCTTGACCGTGGGTGTGGCAAAGGCACCACCCGTCACCACCGGCAGGTCCTTGTCCTGGCCGAACACCACACCGCCCTGCGCCTCGAAATCCTTGAAGAACTTGTTGGCGCTGATCGCGAAGCGTGAGAAATGCGAGGTCACGCCTGCCGCTGATTCGGCAGGGTCGGCTCCCAGCAGGGTGCCGAAGTACCCAACCGCGGTGAGGCCGGACCCCGCCTCATCGAAGAGCAACTGATCAGTCACCACGAAGTCCTTCTTGTTGTCGGGATCCCCTTCATCGCCCTTTCCCGCCGGGTTGATGCCGTTCAACACCTCCACGGAGACCCGGTTTCGCCCGTAGACATAGTATGCCTCGACGCCGAGCTGGTCGTTCGCGAAGGTGAACGGGATGGCCGACGTGAGGTTGCCGCCGATGGCGGTTGGCGTGCGAATCCCGGTTGGGCGGTCAAACCCAGCCACACCGTCCCGGCTCAACCAGTGCATGAGGCCGGCCCGAAACCCGCCGTAGGACTTCTCCGTGCCCCAGGCGCTCTCGACGTGGGCCTGGACCCCGATCTCGTTTTCGGCCTCACGCTCGATCTCGAAGAAGCCTCCGAAGTTTTTACCGAAGGGGCCGGCGTAGAAGATGGTCGCGTCATGGAAGCTGAAGCTGCTGTTGTTCGCAGGGTTGCCCGAGGTCTTGGCGTAGTCGTAGCGCATTCGACCACGGATCGCCAGGTAGTTCTGCACCTTTTCGACGTTGGCGGCGGTGCCGATGTCTTCCGGCATCCGGTAGCCGGCCCATCGGAACTTGATCCCGGTCGCATTGAGGCGGGGGACGGCGGGGGCATGACAGTGCGAGCAGTTGACGCTGTACCGCCGGGCCCACGCCGGGATGCTGCCGGCATGCAGGTACAGCCCGGCATGTCTGGCGAAGCCGGCGAGATTGCCACCGGATGATGTCGTCGCGAGACCCGCGTGCGCAACCTGAGGTGGGGCGAGCGCAACGAGGGTGGCCAGGACCAGAACAGAAGCTATCCGCATGGAAGTTCTCCTTGGCTGATAGGGCTGGCCCGAGTGGGCCCATTCGCCGATGTATCTACCCATGCTTCTCTGAAGAGATCATGAAGGCCGCGGGAAGTCCTTCTCACCGAGGCCGTGGCGCTGGGAACGTGTCGTGGAACTCCGGCTGGACCACCAGCCCAGCCTTGCCCCGAAGCGATGCGAGATACTGGGCCAGCTCTTCGATCTGCTGATGCGTGAGCGTCGGGGGGCCAAAGGCCGGCATCTCGGTCGTGTCTCCCCGGAACATCGCGGGGCGCTCGATGAAACTGTGAATCCATCCGGGCGAATGGAGCAGACCGATCTCGCCGAGCTCCGGGCCCTTCTTGCCGCCCTCGCCGCCAATTTTGTGGCAATCATCGCACTTCTGGGA